>DASXLF010000586.1:0-2319 GCA_036496405.1 Steroidobacteraceae bacterium
CGATGGCACCAACCCGCAGCCGTTCCCCGCTGGCAGTTTCACGGGCACGAGCGTGGTCGTCGGCAGCATCGCGCAGAATCAATGGGCCGAGAGCTGCTGGACTTTCGCGTACGCCAACACTGTTCGGCCAGCCGCAGGAACCTACACAGGTCGCGTGCTCTACACGCTGACGGTGCCCTGAGCGGCCTCCGCTCCAGCACACCGTCATGCGCGTCCTTGCAGCCTCAGCATTCTGCATAATCTGGCTTGCCGCAGCGGAAGCCAAAACAACCGTCATCGACGACTCGGGGACGCTGCCCTACAACGCCGCACTCGCGATGCACTGGCAGCCGCTCGGGCCACGGGGAGCGGCGAATAACGTCCTGACCGGCACCGTGCAGCTCCGCGTGCGGCTCAACGTGTCGCCGTGGCTGCGACACACCGGCCGCGTCTACCTGGTGCTACCGGCTCAGCAACCTGGCGCCATGAGCGCCTCGTGGACGACCCAGGGGCGGCTGCTGCCGGGTCAGCTCACCACCGGGGGCCGGGCGCTCGTGTATTCCGGCCCCATCACTAGCCCATTCATCGAAGACGTGGTGCAGCTGACGATCGCTGTCGATGCGCGACGTATGCAGCAAGCCTACTCCGTCAACTTCCACTTCGAGATGGACCAGCCATGATCGCGCGACTTCTTCTTTTGGTGTTGGTGTCTCTCGTTTGCCTACAGCCTTCGCGGACGTCCGCACAGGGATTTGCGGCCGTGGTGTCGCCACCTCGATTCGAGATCAGCGGCAAGGGCGGCAAGACCCTGCGGCAGGTGATCGAGATCACCAATAAGAGCAATGCGCCCTCGAAGTTTCGCCTGCACACGTCCGACTTCGTGTTGGGGCCCGATTACGGCATCACCTTTCACGATGAGCTGCTGAAGGACAGCTGCCGGCAGTGGGTAGCGATCGAGCGGCCACTGGTAGCGCTGCCGGCAGGCGGCACGATCCGCTACCGGTTCGAGGTGCAGGTGCCGCAGGACGCGCCCGATGGTGAATGTCGCTTCGCCATCATGATCGAAGGCGACGAGCCATCGATGGCTAAGGCCGGTGCCATGCAGTTGCCGATTGTCGGACGCATTGGCGTCATCGTGTATGTGACAGTCGGAGCCGCCGCCCCGCAGATCGAGCTCTTCGGGCCTGTGGTCATCACCTTCGACGGTCGCCAGGTTCCGGCGCTGCGCGTACATAACGCGGGTACGGCGCATACGCGCCTAAGCGGCTTTCTCACCGGCACCGATGCCACGGGCCGGAAGTTCGACTTTACGCCTTCGGAGTCGCCGATCCTGCCGGGCGACGTACGAGAAGTCGCGCTCAACCCCTCCACCAGCGACAACGCGACACCGACCCTGACCTTCCCGGTCGCCGTGCAAGGCACGCTGGAGTGGTCAGACCAGCGCACCGAACTCGACGAGCATTTCAAATGAACACCCAGGCAGCGCGCGCCTTCAAGGCGGCGTGCCTGGGTCTGTTGTTACTGGCCGCAGCCGGTGCGCCCGCCCGTGCACAACTACCCGGCGATGTCGCGCCGCCCGCGGCGTACGAGGACCGGCTCATCGGCGGCGGGAGCCTCGCCCCGGATATTTCGCTGGGTGACTATGCCGGCCCCGATACGAGTGGACTGGCGCGTTCGATCCGCGTCGACGCGGTGGCGAGCCTGCTGTCGCAGCAGGGAGCGTACGCCGGCCCCTCCTACCACGAGAATGGCTTGGTGGCTGATGCGCAATGGGAGACCGCCAACTTGGGCGCCTGGTCGGCGGATGCCGCCGCGCGCATCGGGGAGAATGACGAGCGGTTCGCGGTCGCGGGAACCTCGCGCGCATCCTTCGCGGTGCACCAGCGCGGCATGCCCTTCGATGGCGGCTGGTCTGCCAACAACGCGCTCGGGGACCTCAACACTCCGCTGATCGATCTCGCCCGCCAGCAGCCGCGGTTTCTGCTCTCTTCCGGCACAATGCTCGGCGCCACGACGGAGTGGCTCGGGCCCTCCAGCCTGCAGTTCGTTGCAGGCGGCGGCGAACCCGGCATTTTCAGCGGCATCAAGGTACCCACCTTCGACACGCTGGGTGGTTCCACGGCGACCGTCGGCGCGCAGTGGTCGCCAGCGCCACACGTTATCTTGGGCGGAGAGTATGCCGGCGCACGCGACGCCAACATTTACTACCAGCCGCCGAACTCAACACTGCTACCGCCGGAGGTCACCAACCAGCGCATTTCCTCGGACACCGGGTTATTGAGTGGCGCCTGGCAGGAGGGCGGCAATCGGGCCCAGCTCAATCTCATCGACGGTACTCTC
>DASXLF010000587.1:0-1943 GCA_036496405.1 Steroidobacteraceae bacterium
CCTGGACCCACGGCAGCGGATCCCGCTGGCGCAAGGCCATCAGGTGCCCTTCAGCGCCCGCCTGCGCCGCGAAGCCTCGATCACCACCATGACCGTGGGGCTGATCGATCAACCCGAGTACGCCGAACAGATCATCGCGCGGGGCGATGCCGACTTCGTGGTGCTCGGACGCGCCGCGCTCTATGACCCGCACTGGGCCTGGCATGCGGCCGAGGCGCTGGGCGCGGACACCGCGTATGCGCCGAAATACAAGGTCTGCCATCCCTCGCTGCGGCCGCAGCTCTTCCCCCATCGAAAGGCCGGCACCTAAGGCCTTCATCAGTGGACACCGATCACAGCGCGCGCGCCGATCCCCACACGCCGGTGACTCTGCTGACCGGATTTCTCGGCAGCGGCAAAACCACGCTCATGAACCGGGCGCTGAAACACCCCGTCATGGCGCGCACCGCCGTGGTCATCAACGAGTTCGGCGCCATCGCCATCGATCACGCACTCACCACCGCCAGCAACGACACCATCCTGGTGCTGGAAAACGGCTGCCTGTGCTGCACCGTGTTCGGCGATCTGGTGCAGACACTCAATCGGCTCTATCACGCGCGTGAAGCCGGCGAGCTGTCGTTCGATCAGGTGCTGATCGAAACCTCGGGTCTCGCCGATCCCGCGCCGGTGCTGCAGGCGTTCCTGTCCGAGCCGACGCTGGAAGGCCTGTATCGCGTGACCGCCGTGGTGGCCACCATCGATGCCGTCAATGGCGCCGACACCTTGACCGAACACGCGGTCTCGGTGCGGCAGGTGGCGCTGGCCGATCATCTGCTGCTCACCAAACTGGATCTGCTCGCAGCCGACGAGCGCGCCGCCGTGCAGGCAGCGCTCAGTGCGCGCCTGCGCCGTTTGAATCCCAGCGCCGGCATCAGCGCGGCCGATGATCCGCAGTTGGATGTGCTGCCCCTGCTGCGTCAGCCGTTGCCCGAGCCCGGCACGCAGTCACAGGCCATGCGCGGCTGGCTCGCTGCCAATGCCGCCGCCAGTGTCACGCTACCCGTTGAACACTCGCATCATGATTCCATTGCCTCCTTCCATCTGGTGCGCGAAGCGCCGCTGCCGCGCGAGGCGCTGACGCTGCTGCTGAACTCACTGGAGAAACACCTGGGCCCGTGCCTGCTGCGGGTCAAGGGGCTGGTCAATGTGAGCGAAGAGCCGCAGCAGCCGGCGGTGATTCAAGGCGCGCAGCACCTGTTGCACAACCTCACCTGGCTCGAGCGCTGGCCGGATGCCGATCACCGCACGCGCATCGTCTTCATCACCCAGGGGATCGCGCCCGCAGAGCTGGCGGAGCTGGTGAATCTGCTGGAACGGGTGGCGCAGCGCACGGCCAACGCTCGACTGCGGGCCGCCGGCCCGCGCGCGGCCGCTGACGCAGAAATGTCGTGAGTCCCGGCAGCTTTAGACTAATATCGTAAAAATCGCCCGACATACCCACGAATATCGAATTGAATTCGGCACCATGGATATGCCCCCCCGCAGCAGCAAAAAGAAGAAGCCCTCGGCCAGCCCCGCCGCCGGTTTAGCCACCGCTGTAGCCACCGGTTCGGAACCGGCCCTCACGCCGCCGCCGCGGCTGGACAAAGCCGCCACCTTGACCAAGTCGGTGTACGAGCAGATCCGCGCCGATGTGCTCAGCGGCCAGCTGCGGCCGGGCGAGAAGCTCGGCGCCGAAGCCTTGCGCACGCGTTTCAAGACCGGCAGCAGTCCGGTGCGCGAGGCGCTGAATCGCCTGTTTTCCGAGGGCTTCGTGGCGCTCGAGGAGCAGAAGGGTTTTCGCGTGGCGCCGGTCAGCCGCGCGGAACTGAGCGAACTGGTGATCGCGCGCTGCTGGATCGACGGCGCCGCCATCACCGAGGCGATCCGACGCTTCGACATGAAGTGGGAAGAGAGCCTGGTGC
>DASXLF010000588.1:0-1522 GCA_036496405.1 Steroidobacteraceae bacterium
GCGGCCGTCGGGATGCCGAGCTCGCGCGCCAGATCGCGCACAGCGGACTTCTCCATGCCGCCCAGGGGAAACAACGTCCGCGCCAGCTGATCCTGCTTCAGCCCGAACAAAAAATAAGTCTGATCCTTGTGCTTATCTACGCTGCGCAGCATTTCCCAGCGGCCGCTATCGGGATTCCAGCGAATGCGCGCGTAGTGCCCGGTGGCGATGCTCTCCGCCCCGGCGCCTTCGGCCATTTCCAGAAACCGGTCGAACTTGATGAAGTTGTTGCACAGCGTGCAGGGGACCGGCGTGCGTCCGGCCAGGTATTCGCCGATGAACGGCTTCACCACCTGATCCTCAAACTGCTCTTCGAAGTTCACCACGTAGTACGGAATCCCCAGCATCTGCGCCACGGCGCGCGCATCGTACACATCGTCCAGCGAACAGCAGCGGCCCGTGGCCTTGTCACTCTGAATCTCCGGCAGCCGGCGCTGGTTCCACAGCTGCATGGTCAGGCCGATGACCTTTTCGCCGCGAGCCTGCAGCATTCCGGCGACCACGGAGCTGTCCACTCCGCCCGACATGGCGACGGCGATGGGCTTGTCACTCATATGCGCTTTCAGACATAGGCAGGCGACAACTTTCGCAGGCGTGCGACGGAAGCCGCCAGAGCGTCAGCCAGCGCGTCCACCTGCTCGACGGTGTTCGAGCGTCCCAGCGAGAATCGAATGCTCGACCGCGCCTCCAGCCGATTCAAGCCCATCGCGAGCAGCACGTGCGAGGGTTCGGGCGCGCCGCTGGAACAGGCAGCCCCGCTCGATACCGCGAATCCCTGCAGGTCCAGCGCGATCAGCAGCGCGTCGCTGTCGATCCCGTCAAACCGGATGTTGCTCGTATTTGGAACCCGCGGAACACCAGCGCCGTTCACGTGCGTGTCGGCAATACGGCTCGCGATATTCTGTTCCAACCGATCGCGCAAGCCGCCCAAGCGGCGATTCTCTGCCTCGCCATGTTCGCGGATCCATTGCATAGCGCGGCCCAGGGCCACAGCGCCCGCGACATTCTCGGTTCCCCCGCGGCGCTCGCGCTCATGGCGCCCGCCGTAAATCATCGGTTTGATCGAGGTGCCCTTGCGAACGTATAACGCGCCGACGCCTTTGGGTGCGCCAATTTTGTGGCCGCTGATGGAATACAGCGCCACGCCGAGCTCGGTCACGTGAATCGGAATCTTCCCTGCCGCCTGCACGCCGTCGGAATGCAGTGCGATGCCGGCCTCGGCGGCGATCCGCGCAATCGCCTCAATCGGCTGGATGGCGCCGGTTTCGTTGTTGGCGTGCATCACGCTGATGAGTTTCGTCTCGGGCTGCAGCGCGCGCCGAATCGCCTCGGGTTCCACCATCCCGCGCCCATCCACCGGCACCAAGGTGTGGCTGAGCTGCGCCGACGCCGCCAGCACAGCGGGATGCTCCATCGTGGTCGTCACCACGTGGCCGCCTACGCCGAAAATCGCCAGATTGTCCGCCTCGGTCCCGCCGCTGGT
>DASXLF010000589.1:0-1611 GCA_036496405.1 Steroidobacteraceae bacterium
TCGCCCACTGCTATGCGGTGACCGCGCTGAATCCCAAGAGCATCATCTTCTTCGTCGCGTTCGTGCCGCAGTTCCTGGTCGCCACCGATCCGTTCTGGCCCCAGGTGGCAATGCTCGAGGCGACCTTCGTCGGTCTGGCCACGCTGAATGCAACGCTGTTTGCTGTGCTGGCATCCGTGGCACGCAGAACCCTGAAACACCCCAGGGTGCAACGCGCGGTCAACCGCACCGGCGGGTCTATTCTGATCTGTGCCGGCATCTTCGCTGCCGGCTGGCGCAAGGCGAGCGCCTGACCCTGCTCCTCAACGCGGATTCAGCGTGACCAGAAGCGAAGGTGCGTCGCAACGCCCGGTACACCTCGCCCACGGAAGTGGGAGAGGTCGCTCACGCGAAGCGTGGCGGGTGAGGGTGAGGGTGCTGCAAGCGGCACACTGCGATGCTTCCTGCAGTAGCCTATGAGTTTTGAATATAGTGCCAATGCACGCACCCTCACCCGGCGCTTCGCGCCGACCTCTCCCGCGCGGCGGGCGAGGTGTACGTGTCGCGACGCCTGCATTCGAGGCAGGCCCAATCCGCCCTAGCCGGGCGGTGCGTTGTCCGGATCGATCGCACGCACCAGATAATCCCCGGTCTGCGGCGCATACCGGTTCCACAATGCCCGCAGCTCCGCAATTGGCTGGTCGTGCCAGTCAACGCGCAGATCGATCAGCGGGAAGCTCTCCCGCTCCACCACCAGCAGACAGGCGCTGCGCACCGGATCGTTCTCGCCGCCGGCCGCCAGCCCTTCGTCCAACGCGTGCAACAACCGCTCGGCCAGCGTCCGCGCCGGGTCCGCCTGAAACGCCCGCAACATGGCCGGAGGCACTCGTGCGCTGGCCAGGATGTTGCCAATGGCGACCGCGTCATGCGAGGCCGCCTCGCTCATTTCCGGACGCACCCGCGATCCGCTGTAGGCCGCGGTGTTGCCGGCACTGTCCAGCACCGCAAGCTGCCGCCATCGGGCGTGCTCGGTCGAAGCCACCAGCGCGTCCATCGCCTGCTGCGCGGTGCAGCCGGACCGCAACAGATCAAGCCCGCGTGGCCCGAGGCGCGGATCGGTGCGATGCTGGGTCAGCACCGCGCCGACGCCCGCCGCACAGAACGCGACGCGCGCGCCGACAGCGATGGAGGAGGTCGCGACGGCCGCGCCGAACTGGCCCGTCCGGGGGCAGTGTCCGATGAGTGAGAAGGTCATTTGGCGTTCATGTCAGGAGTAGTTCCCGTTTCGCAACCCCAATCTGCCGCTTCGTTGCAGGGCGGCAACACCATACCTGCAACCGGGCTCACTCAGCTTGGTGTTTCGGTAATCCTGCTCAGCAGCGCCTGGCCGCTGAGCAAGATCGCGCTGTCCTTCGGCAGCACACCCCTGTGGTTCGCCGAGGGACGTGCAGTGCTGTCCGGCCTGGTGGCCGCCGCGGTACTCGCCATGCAAGGGCGCTTGCGCCTGCCACATCGGGCGGACCTCACCGCGTTGCTGGCCATCGGCGTATTCCAGATCGGCGGATACTTTGCCTTGGCGCATGCAGCGGTTGCTTGGGTGCCGGCCGGACGTACCGCCATCCTCGCCAACAC
>DASXLF010000590.1:0-1687 GCA_036496405.1 Steroidobacteraceae bacterium
GGCGTCCGCGGCGCAAGCCTGGTGGCGCTGATCGCAGCGATGCTGGTGCTCGGCGGCGCACTCGCCGCCGGCCACAGCTACCGTGTCTACGACGCCGTCGTGCTCAAGACGCTCGGCGCCACGCGCGGCAAGCTGATCGGCGCCTACGCATTGGAATACCTCTTGCTCGGCGGGACCACCGCGCTGTTCGGAGTCGCCGCCGGCTCGATTGCCGCGTGGTACGTCGTCACGCGGGTGATGAATCTCACGTTCGCGTGGCTGCCCGGCCCTGCGGCGGCTGCGGCATTTGGCGCACTTCTTGTCACGGTTGCCCTCGGCCTCATCGGCACCTTCGCCGCACTCGGTCATAAGCCCGCGACCGTGCTCAGGAATTTATAGAGTCTTGCGGCAAACCGTCGCGTAAAGCGCAACGTATACGAACGCATACGTCAGGCGCTTGGTCGCAGGGACATGCTTGCAAGCCCGCGTGGTATGATTACGTCGAAACCGCTCGCGCACGATTATCCGTTCGGCGCGCTGACAGGGTACGGAACGGAGACTTCGGTTCGACAACCAAGGGGGCTTCGACGATGTCGGACTACGATCGTCATGTTGCTGCTGCGCCGTTTGGTCAGGCGCTGGGCCGCGCCGGCACCGTTGCCGTCGACGAAGGCCTGCGCACTTACATGCTGCGCATCTACAACTACATGGTGCTCGGCATGGCCATCACCGGCGCAGCCGCGCTCGGCGTTTACATGATTTCGGTGACGACAGATCCGACCGTTGCGGCGCTCAAGCTCCGCGACGGGCTGATGCTCACTGCGTTCGGCAAGGCGCTGTTCGTTAGCCCGCTGAAGTGGCTGGTGATCCTGGCCCCGCTCGGGCTGGTGTTCCTGCTGGCCCACAGCATCGAGCGGCTGCGGCCCGCGACGGCGCAACTGGTGTTCTGGGTCTACGCGGCGCTGGTCGGGGTGTCGCTGGCGTCGATCTTCATGGTGTTCACCCACACCTCGGTCGTGCGGGTGTTCTTCGTCACCGCGGCGTCGTTCGGCGCGCTGAGCCTGTGGGGCTACACCACCCAGCGCGATCTGAGCGGCATGGGCTCGTTCCTGCTGATGGGCTTGTTCGGCATCGTCCTCGCGGGGCTGGTCAACCTCTTCATGGCGAGCTCGGCGTTGAACTTCGCCATCTCGATGGCCGGCGTGGTGGTGTTTGCGGGCCTCACCGCATGGGATACCCAGCGGCTGAAGAGCGACTACCTCTACGGCGCGATGGATGGCGAGACCGCGGAGCGGGCCTCGATCATCGGTGCGCTGTCGCTCTATCTCAACTTCATCAACCTGTTCACGCTGCTGCTGCAATTGCTCGGCCAGCGCGACGAATAGCCCGGCTTTTTACCTGCAAAATCAACACCTAAACTCTTCGTAACCAGCTTGCGCCAACCCTGGTGTCCGGTGCCCGGGTGCACTAGATTCCAGTTCAAGCGGCTTGCCGGTCAAACCAGCCAGCCCAGAGGCCCGGCTCCGTCCGGGATCAACGAGGGAACTCCAATGTCGGACTTCGATCGGAACGCAGCGGCCCGCGGCGGTTTCGCCGGCCGAGCCGCCGCAGTCGATGCGGGCCTGCGCACCTACCTGCTCCGGGTCTACAACTACATGGCAGCCGCGGTTGCGCTGAGCGGCGTGGTGGCCTGGTTCACCTATAGCCA
>DASXLF010000591.1:0-2890 GCA_036496405.1 Steroidobacteraceae bacterium
GGCGAGCTGGAGCAACTGCAGCCGCTCACGCGCGATTTCGCTCTGGTCGTCCATTGCCACCCGCGATCCGACGTTGGCGTCGAACTCAAAACTTCTTTCTTAAACGACGCCGGCGAAGTCAAGTTCTGTTTAGGGTTGTGAGATACCTGCCCGGAGACTGGCGCAGCGCGTTGCTCGACAACGACCGGAGGGCAGGTGTCTCACAAGCCTCGAGGGAGGAGACCGCGGACCGAGTCCACCGCGGGCGTTCAGGGCGCTGACGCTATGGGGATTTGGGCGGATGCAAGATGGTCTGTGTTGGCGCGCGAGCGATGCGCGCGTGCCGAGCCAGGCCGACAGCGAGCCCTCGCAGTTTTGCGCCGTGCATTCGGCGGCGCGCGACAGCGGCCGCATGGAGCTGATCGCTGCTGCAGGCACGCGCCGACCCTGCCGATAAGCCACATCGATCATCGGCACCGAGCTCAAGTGGGGCGTAGGTCATGACGGTGGAGGTGCGCGGATCGCCGCACCTTGGGTGAAGGTCTGCACGATCACCATGGCATGGCCGCAGTGCCGACAGATGAAGGTGGAGCGTGCCACGTGAGGCTCGGTGCTGACGGTGTCGGCACTACCGGCCCCAGCGGTTGGCTCGGGCGCCGTGATCAAGAACTCGCGCGCCGCAGCCAGACTCGCCTTGCGCGAGCCATTGGCCAGCAGCCCGTAGTGACGAATGCGATGGAAGCCACCGGGCAGCACATGCAGCAGGAACCGGCGCATGAACTCCTGGGGCGAGAGCGTCATGGCCTTGCAGCGCGTCTTGCCCTTGGCGCGGTAGTCCTTCCAGCGGAAGCTCACGCCGCGCTCGTCCAGCGCGAGAATCCGGCTGTTGGAGATCGCCACCCGGTGGGTGTAGCGCGACAGATACGCCAGCACGGCCTGCGGGCCGGCGAAGGGTCGCTTGGCGTAGACCACCCACTCGACCTTGCGCAACGGCGCAAGCCAGGCCTTGAAGGCCCGCGCGTCGGCCAACTGGGCATGTTCGCCGAAGAACTTCAGCTGACCATTGCCGTGCAGCCGCAGCAGTTCCTCCAGGAAGCGCCGCCGAAACAAGCGCGACAGCACTCGCACCGGCAGGAAGAAGCCCGGGCGGCACGCTACCCAGGTCTTGCCATCAGGCGCCAATCCGCCACCAGGCACGATGCCGTGCACGTGCGGGTGGTGAGTCAGTGCCGAGCCCCAAGTGTGCAGGACCAGCGTGGCGCCGATCCTGGCGCCCAGGTGCTTCGGATCGGCGGCGATCGTCATCAACACTTCGGCTGCGAGGTCGAACAGCAGCCCATAGAGGGCGGCCTTGTTCTGGTACGCGATGTCGGCGATCGACGCCGGCAGCGTGAACACCACGTGGTAGTACTCCACCGGCAGCAGATCGGCCTGGCGCGCATCGAGCCAACGCTGCGCCGCGGCGCTCTGGCACTTTGGGCAGTGGCGGTTGCGGCAGGAGTTGTAGGCGATCTGATCGGCGCCACACCCCTCGCAGCGCAAGACGTGCCCACCCAGTGCCGCGCTGCGGCACTGTTCGATGGCCGACATGACCTTGAGTTGCGCCAGGCTCAGGTGGCCGCGCTGCGCGACTCGCCACGCTGGTCCGTGCTGACGGAAGATGTCGGCGACCTCCAGGGAGGGCCGGCCCACGACCGGAGCCTCAGCTTGGCGGCAACGCTTCCAAAGGGCTGAGCACCTCGTGCAGCAGATCGGTAGCGACGTGGGTGTAGACCGCTGTCGTCTCCAGTCGCTTGTGGCCCAGCAGCACCTGGATGACGCGGATGTCGACCTTGCGTTCCAGCAGGTGCGTGGCGAAGCTGTGACGCAGCGTGTGCGGGGATACGCGCTTGTCGATGCCGGCGGCCTCGGCGGCGGCGTGCACGGCGCGGTTGAGTTGCCGCGCGGTGAGCGGATCCGTCGGGTTCATGCCCGGGAACAGCCAGCCACCCGGCAGCATGCGACCCTGGGCGTGGGCGATGCGCCACCACGAGCGAAGGCGCTGCAGCAGCACCGGGCTGAGCATGGCGTAGCGGTCTTTGCGGCCCTTGCCTTGTTCCACCCGCAGCGTCATGCGCTCGCTGTCCACGTCGGTGACCTTCAGGCCGATCACTTCGCTGGCGCGCAGGCCTGCGCCGTAGGCGACTGACAGGGCCGCCTGGTGCTTGACGTTGCGCGCCGCGGCGATCAGGCGTGCGACCTCTTGCGGGCTGAGCACCACCGGCAAGGTGCGCGGCAGCCTGACCGGCTGCATCTTGGTCATCAACTCGAGGCGGCCCACGGTGATGTCGAAGAAGAAGCGCAGGCCCGTCAGCGTGGCGTTGAGCGTGATGGGTGAAGTGCCCGAGTCGACCAGGTGGAGTTGGAAGTTGCGCAGGTCCTCCACGGTTGCCGTGTCGGGTGGGCGATGAAGAAACGCCGCGAGCTTACGCACGGCGCGCACGTAGGCCTCCTGCGTTCGAGGCTCCAACTTGCGAATGCGCATGTCCTCGAGCATGCGTTGACGCAGCGGCGTGACCGTCGGGATGATCGTGTCCATGGTTGATGCTCCGTTGATGAGCGAGGCGGGATTGCCTCGCCGTCAACGGTGGCAGCAACTCAGGAAATCAAGCACCTTGCCTTGGCGCGCAGCGCCTTACCGCGAGAGCGGTTTCGTCCTCCGCTGTAATGCGGAACTCCGCAGTGCCTTTTGGAAGCTGCCTAACGAGGTACACACGGGGCACCAAGCCCAGGTAGTCCATCAACGGCGTGGGCTGGCGAAGCGATGGAGGTCCTGAATCTCGGCCACCAGCGTGATCGCGGCGATCAGTTGGACGCTGAGCCAGCCCTCCAGCGCGTCGCGTAGAAACTGCCCTAGGAGTCTGCTGAAATA
>DASXLF010000592.1:0-5175 GCA_036496405.1 Steroidobacteraceae bacterium
CGCACCGAGATTCGCGAGCGCCGGCGCGCCGAGTGCACCGGCTGCGTCTGTTCAATGTGGCGCGAACCGGGCACGCTCATCGGCACTCTTCGCGGTCACTAGCATGTCCGTTTCGGCCGCCGCGCTCGCCAATCTAGACGCCTACGATCGCTGGGCCGGCACCTATCCGCCAGCGCCGCACAATCCGCTGATGCGCGCCGAACAGCGGGCCATGCTCGAGCAATGGCCGGGTGTCGCCGGAACACGCGCTCTTGACCTGGCATCCGGCACCGGCCGCTACGGCAGCGTTCTGGCACTCACCGGCGCCGCGCAAATCATTTCGTTGGACTATTCCCCCGAGATGCTACGGCGTTCGAGCGCGCCGTGTCGCGTGCGCGGCGACATGATGCACCTGCCGTTTGCGTCCGGCACATTCGATGTCATCGTCTCGGGGCTCGCCGTCGGCCACGCTCCGGAGTTGACGCGGTGGATGAGCGAAGCCTCGAGAGTGCTATCCCCAGGAGGTACGCTGCTGTATTCCGATTTTCACCCCGACGCGGCCGCGATTGGCATGACGCGCTCATTCGTGGATCAGCACCAGCGTCGACACTGTCTGGCGCATGTTCCCTACAAACTTCGCGATCACCGCCGCGCGGCAACGGTTGCCCATCTGGACATCGAGGCGGTTCGTGAAGTACGGATCGGAATTGAGTTGCAGGAATCTTTCCCGCGATCGCAAGGCTTCTATCGGCAATGGCATGGGCTGCCTATCGTCCTGGTACTTCGCGTTCGCAAGCCACACACATGCTGACGCCATCGCACCCGCGCGCCACAACGTTGATCAATGCCGATATAACCGGCCGCGCCGAGTGTTCCATACGCATCGCCGAGTCACGCATAGCTGCCATTGGCGCCGCCCCGCAACCGGATGACCGCATCGTCGACCTGCAAGGCGATCGCGTCCTGCCCGGGCTGATCAATGCCCACGATCATTTGCAACTCAACAATCTTCCATGCCTGGATTCGCCGGGGCCTTATGCCCACGTTCGTGAGTGGATCAGCGACATCAATGCGCGCCTGCGCTCGGATGCCGCCTTCCAGCAAAGCGCCACCGCCTCGCTCGATCATCGGTTGGCCTTTGGTGGTCTGAAGAACCTGCTCAGCGGCGTGACCACGGTTGCGCATCACGATCCATACTTCGCGTTCTTGTCGCAGCCGCACTTTCCCATACGGGTCATCAGCGACTGCGGCTGGTCGCACTCGCTGTATCTGGACGGCGAAATCGCGGTGCGCAGCTCCTATCGTCGCACGCCGCGCGAATGGCCGTGGATCATTCACGCCAGCGAGGGCTGCAATCGCGAGGCGACAGAGGAGTTCGAACGTCTGGATGCGCTCGGCTGTCTGGGTGGCAACACATTAATTGTGCATGGCATTGCCCTCGATGGGTCACAGCGCCAACGGCTTGCAGCCGCCGATGCCGGTCTCATCTGGTGTCCGACCTCGAACCTGCGGCTGTTTGGCCGCACTGCCGAAGTGGCCGGGTTGCTGGCCGGCGGACGCATTGCTCTGGGGACGGACTCGCGCCTTAGCGGTGCACGCGACCTGCTCGATGAGCTGCGTGTGGCGCAGCGGATCGGCGGCCTGGATGAGAGCGCGCTAGAGCCGCTGGTCACCGGTGCCAGTGCGCGGCTGCTGCGGCTGGCCGATCGCGGGGTGCTCAACCCCGGCGCGCGCGCGGACATCCTGGTTCTTCCGGCTCGCATGCCGCTCTCGCGGGCCACTCGCGTTGACGTTCGCCTGGTGCTGATTGATGGTATTGCCCGCTACGGCGATCGTGACCTTGCTCAGGCCATGGCACCGCATTCGCACTGGGCGCAGATCCGGGTCGATGGCAGGCTAAAGATTCTGGACAGCAAGGTTGCCGGGCTGCTGGCCAATGCCGACATGAGTGAACCGGGAGTGGAACTGTCGGCTGTCGCCTGGGAGGCCGCATGAGCAGTTCACGACACATACTGCTGATCAACCCGACCATCACCTCGCGGCGCAGCGCCCGTTTTCCGCTGGCGGTGTTGAACCTCTCGGCATCGCTCGATAAGCACTACCAATCCAGCATCATCGACGGGAATGTCGATCGCGATTTCGTCACCACGACACTGCGAACACTCGAGCGCGGCGACATCGATGCGGTGGGTGTGAGCGTCATGGGCGGCCCGCAACTTCGCACGGCCATCGCCGTATCGCGCGCGATTCGAGCCCGGTATCCGGCAACACCCATCATCTGGGGTGGACATTTTCCCACCATTTGCGCCGAGGCCAGCCTCAATGCGCCATACGTGGACTACGCCGTCAGAGGCCAGGGGGAAGATACATTCCGGCAAACCCTTGATGCGCATTTTGGCGGTGCCAAGGACAGCCTCGCAGCGATCGACGGTTTGTCCTGGCGCGCCGCTGACCGGACGGTACACAACAAAAACCGCATTTTTTCCACCGCCGGCCTGACCAGGAGCCTGCCCTACGAGCGATTGGGCAGCCCGGAGCGGTATCTGGCTAGAACTTATCTCGGTCGGCGCACGACCGGCTACCAGGCCGCCCTGGGATGCCGCTTCCGTTGCACCTTCTGTGGCGTGGCGGCGATGTTCCGCGGCAAGACCGCATTGCCGGCGCCGGAGCGCTTGGAACGGGATCTTACGTTTCTGACCTCGCGATTTGGCGTCGATTCGGTGAATTTCTACGACCACAATTTTTTCGACCGCGAAGTGGAGATGACGCCGCTGCTGGAGGTGTTGGCGCGGTTTCAGCTGCCATGGTGGTGCTTTGCGCGTTCCGACGCGCTGCTGAATCTCTCCGAGCGATCCTGGGCTTTGGTGCGCAAGAGCGGCTTGCGAATGGCCTACATCGGCGCCGAGTCCCCGAGCGACTGGCTGCTGCACGACATACGCAAAGGCACGCGTATCGATCAAACGCTGGAGGCAGTGGAAAAATGCCATGGCAACGGCGTGATTCCGGAGCTGTCTTTCATGCTGGCACCGCCGGAGGATCCGGAAGGCGAAACGGAAAAAACCTTTGATTTCATCCGCAACATCAAGCGCCTGCATCCCAAGACCGAGATCATGCTGTACGTCTATGCTCCATTGCCGCCGGCACCCGGCAGCAAGAATCCCGCGGTGGAGCGCAGCGTGAATGCGCTGCGCGATTGCGCCGGTGCGCCGGTGATATTCCCGAGCACTGCCGAAGGATGGGCCGACCCGCAATGGGTCTCCTACTGGTGCCACACCGATACTCCGTGGCTGACACCCCGCCTGCGCAGGCGCATACGGGACTTCACCACGGTACTGGGTTGCCGATTCCCGACCGCGACCGACGTTCGCTCGCCGCCCTGGGGCAAACTGGCACTGCGTACGCTGGCCGCCTGGCGCTACCGGCTGCAGCGCTACGATCGACCGTGGGAGTTGAATTTCTCGAAGCGATTTATTCGCCTGTGGGACCCACGCGTTTCCGGGCTTTGACCCGCTCAGGTCCGTTGGCTCCCACCGCAACGCGCTCCAGCTCCAGCAGGTAGTGATCGGCAAGCCACGGCAGCGGCGGAACGGTTTCCATGCGTCGCTCCCACCGGTTCAAGCGCCGCAGAAGTTTCGGGTGCCGCCGGGCCCAGGGCTCGGCATAGGGCGGCGGAACAATCGCCCCGATGGCCGAGATACGCACCGCCCGGAATTCCGGCGCCAGGGCTCGCCGGAGCGCGCGTATGGATGGATAGCGAACACGAACTCCGGACCACATCGTGCCGTCTTGCTTGAGCCGGCGAAAGGCCTTGGCCGGTTGCTTTCGCAGCAAGTACCAGATCCATTCCCACGGGGTCAGCGGACCCATCACGCACAGCAGCGCCGTCGCACCTGGCCGCAAGCATCTGGCAAGCGGTTCTTTGATTGCCTCAATGTGCGCCACGCAGTTCAGGCCGCCAAAATTCGACAACGCGCCGTCAAATAGCCCCTCATCAAGACGGTCCAATTGTTCCCAAGCCAGCTGCGCGACCGTCACCACGTTCCCGACTTCGGCCTGCGCTATTTTCAGCGCTGCGATTTCAACCATGTGAGTTGCGCTGTCCGTAGCAAATACCCGCACACCGCGCTTGCCGAGATACACTGCATCCTCTCCGGTACCGCAGTTCATCTCCAATACGCGTGAGCCGGGCTGAAAGCGCACATCGCACCGGCGCCAGACGGCCTGACGCATCAGACGCCCGATGCTGGTGCCGGTAAACTCCTCATCGTAGCTGGCCGCGCGCAAATCGAATGCCGCGTTCAAACTTCGCTCTCGGCGGCTGCACCCATCATGGCTTGCCTGGCTTGCAGCGCTGCCACGCGCTTGACCGCCGCTCCCGCCGCATCCTGGTGCTCGATGCTCGCCGCGGCCACTTCGTTGTTGAGCCACTGATCCGCAAACTTATAGTAGCGGCGCGAATGGCGACCTCGGATCTTATGGTCGCGGTCGGTGGAATGCTGCCAATCGCGCTCCAGCACCACCCGCTCGGCGGTCTTGTTGAAATATGCCGTGTTCTTGATCGGATAGGCCACCGTGGTCAGGTGTACATCGGGACTGCAGCGCTTGACGTGATCGATGGTGGCCTCGATATCCTCCAGCTGCTCGCCCTCGTAGCCCCACATGAGAAACATGCCCACCTGTATGCCGTGACGCTTTGCTGCCTGTGCTGCCCACTGCACCTGCTCTACTTTGACCCCGCGCTGCATGGAATCGAGAATCCTCTGGCTACCGCTTTCCGAACCAATCCAGATGCGGTAGCAACCCATCTGCGCCAGGGTGGCCAGCACCTCCTCCTTCATCATGCGATCGGCTCGAGAGATCGTCTCGAATGGAATCCGGATGGCCCGCCGCTTCAGCTCCGCGGCGTATTGGGACAGCCATATGTGGCTGATGGTGAACACGTCATCGGCATACCAGACCTGGTCCGGACGGTAGTGCTCGAGAATATTCTGCACCTCGTCGGCGCAATCCATGAAGCTGCGGCGACGGTGCGTAAAGCCGAAGACCGCATGGGAACACCAGTTGCACTTGTACGGACAGCCGCGGGCAGTGATCAGGTTGACGCTACCCATACCATGATGTTCGCGCCAAACATCGATGTAGCGCTGCTGGTCGATGGCGGCGCGGTCCGGCCAGGGTATGGAATCGATATCGGCA
>DASXLF010000593.1:0-1635 GCA_036496405.1 Steroidobacteraceae bacterium
GGCCTTGAGTGCCATTCTGGCACTGGCCGAACAGGGCCTGGCCCATGCGCGCTGCGTGATCCTGATCGAGGCCTGCGAGGAATCGTCCAGTTCCGATCTGCCCCATTACATCGCGCATCTGGCGCCACGCATCGGCGAGCCCTCGCTGGTCGTTTGCCTTGATTCCGGCTGCGGCAACTACGACCAGCTCTGGGTCACCACCTCGCTGCGCGGCAATGTTGCCTGCAACCTGACGGTCAGGGTGCTGACCGAGGGTGTCCATTCCGGCGATGCTTCCGGCATCGTTCCCTCCAGCTTCCGTTTGCTGCGCCAGCTCGTCTCGCGCATCGAGAACGAGAACACCGGCGAGATCCTGCCGGAGGAACTTCATGTCCAGGTGCCGGCGGACCGCATCGCCCAGGCCCGCATCGCGGCTAGCGCCCTGGGCGAGCAGCTCTACACGAAATTCCCCTTCGTTCCCGGCATGCAGCCGCTGACCGACGATCCGGTGGAAATGGTGCTGAACCGCAGCTGGCGCCCGCAGCTTGCCGTCACCGGCGCCGACGGTTTCCCGGCGATCGCCAATGCCGGCAATGTGCTGCGGCCCTCCACCACCATGCGGCTATCGCTGCGCATCCCGCCGACCCTGGAGGGAGCAAAGGCTGCGGCGCTGATGGAAAAGCTGCTGAAAAAAGATCCGCCCTATGGCTGCGAGATCGTGCTGGAACGGCTGGAGGCCAGCGCCGGCTGGAACGCGCCGAAGCTCGCATCCTGGCTGGAGCAGTCGCTGGCGCGTGCCTCCAACAACGCGTTTGGGCGCCCGCCGGCCTATATGGGCGAAGGCGGCAGCATTCCGTTCATGGACATGCTGGGCAAACGCTTCCCCGAGGCGCAGTTCGTGGTGACCGGCGTGCTGGGACCGCACGCCAACGCCCATGGGCCGAACGAGTTCCTGCATATCCCGACGGGCAAGCGCGTCACCGCCGTGGTGGCCCAGGTTCTGGCCGATCACCACGCGCGGAAAGCCGCGTGAAAAGGTAAAAACCACAGAGGCACCGAGCGAACGCGGCGTGGATCGGTCTTCAGCCCACGCTCGTTCGTTATGCCCGGGCGCCATGCCCGGGCGTCATGCCCGGGCGTCATGCCCGGGGCCGGGCGATGCGCCATTTATTTGCCATCCCCGGCGATAGCTGCAACCCTGTGGGCGGGGGTTATTTGGCCGGGCGAAGGGGGCTGGCGCGCGGTCTGCCGAGAGGGTGCCTATGCAACTCCAGTTCTATTACATCGCCGCCCTCGCCATGCTCGCTTTGCTGGGCGGGCTGCTGGCCGCACGACTGCTGCGCCAATCGCGCGCGGCCGAGCGGGCCGTGCGGGAATCCACCGAACACAGCCAGCAGGCCGAATCCGATATCGGCACGCTGCGGGTTGCCAAGCTCGAAATCGAGCGGCGGCTTGCCGTCGAGGAACAGAAGACCGCCCGCATTCCCGAACTCGAAAAGGCGCTGACCGCCGCCGCGGGCCGCATCGATCAGTCGCGCCAGGCCAAGGCCGCGGTCGATAGCGAACTGGCCGTGGCGCGCGAGGCCATTGCGCGGCTGGAAGCGGCAGGAACCGAGGCTCGCGACCGGCTGGCAGCTGCGGAGCGCAACCGCGACG
>DASXLF010000594.1:0-9094 GCA_036496405.1 Steroidobacteraceae bacterium
TGGTGCTGGCGCTGCACCGGCTATCCAAGACCCGGCGCGGCGAACCCGGGCACGCGCGCAATATCGAATGGGAAGACCGGCACAAAGCCTTTCACATGGCGCTGGTCAGTGGCTGCGGCACGCGCTGGATCGTGCGCATCAGCGAGCAGCTGTTCGATGCCGCCGAGCGCTACCGACTGCTGGGTGCCGACTACGTGCCGGAACGCAATGAGCTGGACGAGCATCGCGCCATGGTGGATGCCTGCTTCGAACGCAACGCGGACAAGGCGGTGGAGATGCTCCGGCTGCATTTTGGCCGCACCTTCGACGTCATCGTCGACTCGATCATTCCCTCAGAAACCGCCGCCCCCTGACCGGCCCTCGCCCTGACACACGGGCAGCCACCGTGTCCTCCTGGATCACTGAGCTGAGCCTCACCGAGCGCCGCACCTTCGCCGCGGCCATCGGCGGCTGGGCGCTGGATGCCATGGATGTGCAGATCTACAGCTTCGTCATTCCGACGCTGATGGCGATCTGGGGTCTGACCCGTTCCCAGGCCGGCACCATCGGCAGCGCGGCGCTGCTGGTGTCGGCCGTGGGAGGCTGGCTGGGCGGCTGGTGCGCCGATCGTTACGGCCGGGTGCGCGTACTGCAGATCGCCATCCTGTGGTTCGCGGCCTTCACGCTGCTGTCCGGACTGGCGCGCAATTACCAGCAGCTGCTGGCGGCCCGGGCGCTCATGGGACTGGGATTTGGCGGCGAGTGGGCCGCCGGCGCGGTGCTGCTGGGCGAGACCATGCGGCCGCAGCATCGCGGCAAGGCGCTGGGTTTCATGCAGGCCGGCTGGGCCGTGGGCTGGGCCGCCGCGGCGCTACTCTATGCCCTGCTGTTCTCACTGCTGCCGCCGGCCACGGCCTGGCGGGTGCTGTTTTTCGCCGGCAGCGCCCCGGCGCTACTGGTGTTTTTTTTGCGCCGCCTGGTGAGCGAGCCGCCGGTGTATGTGCAGGCGCGCCGGGCGCACGCGCCTACCCACCGCTCGTTCCTGGAGATCTTTCGGCCGCCGTTCCTGCGCATCACGCTGCTGGGCGGACTGGTGGGCACCGGTGCCCAGGGCGGTTACAACGCCATCAGCATCTGGCTGCCCACGTTCCTGCGCACCGAGCGCGGTTTGTCGGTACTGAACTCCTCGGGGTATCTGGCGGTGCTGATCCTCGGCTCCTTCGGCGGCTATGTCTGCGGCGGCTATGCGTCCGACCGCTTGGGCCGCCGCCTGACCTTCCTGCTGTTCGCGCTCTGTGCCGGCATCACGGTCGCGATCTACACCAGCGCCCCGATTACCAATCACGCCATGTTGCTGCTGGGCTTTCCGCTGGGCTTTTTCGGCGCCGGCGTGTTCAGCGGCATGGGGGCCTTCTATACCGAACAATTCCCCACCCGGGTGCGGGGCGTGGGCCAGGGCTTCGCCTACAACGTCGGCCGCGCGCTCGGGGCCTTTTTCCCGGCCATGGTGGGGTTTCTGTCGGCCCGCATGGGCCTGGGGGCGGCCATCGGCACCTTCGCCTTCAGCGCCTACGCCATCATGGCCGTGGCCGCCTTTCTGCTGCCCGAAACCCGGGGCAAAATCTTGACGGATTAGCGTTCCGGGGTGAAATCGTGAAAACGTTGTAATATGTATAAACTTCCGATATTTCTTGTTAGTAGGCCGGTTTTAACGATACGCTGTGCCTGAACAGCGACTATCCGGCACGTCGGTTCTTTTGCCACCAGCCGCTGGCTCCGCATCGCGATGGCCGCGTGGGTTTCGCACCCAGCGCCGAGGTTTGTATGGCGACCACACCAGGCCAGAAGACTGCCCGTGCAGCGGCGGCTGACGACATCGGCCCGGCCAAGCGGCTCGAACTCTATCGCCTGCAGGCACTGATCCGGGCCGCCGAACAGCGTGCCCACGATCTGTTCCTGCAAAACCTGGTCAAAGGCACCAGCCATTTGTCCCTCGGACAGGAGGCGGTGGCCGCCGGTTGCGCCGCCGCCATGCAACCCGGTGACCTGAGTTTCTGCACCTACCGAGGACATGCCCACACGCTCGCCCGGGGTGTACCGGTGGAGCAAGTGCTGGGGGAATTGATGGGCCGCGACAATGGCCTGATGCGCGGCAAAGGCGGCTCCATGCACCTGACCTCGGTGGCGCACGGCGTCATGGGATCGTACGCCATCGTCGGCGCGCATCTGCCCATCGCCTGCGGCGCGGCCTGGCGCGCGCAGTACAAACAACAGTCGGATGTCAGCGTCTGCTTCTTCGGCGACGGCACCACCAACATCGGCGCCTTCCACGAGGCCTTGAACCTGGCCGTGATCTGGAAACTGCCGGTGATTTTTGTCTGTGAAAATAATCTCTACATGGAGTACACGCCGATCGGTGAAGTGACCGCCGTGCCGAGCCCGGCGGGTGACCGCGCCGGCGCCTACGGACTGCCGAAGATCGTGATCGACGGCAACGATGCCGACATCGTCTACCGCACCATGATTCAGGCCTACGCACTCTCGCGCAGCGGCGGCGGACCCTCCCTGATCGAGTGCCTGACGTACCGATACTCGGGGCACTCACGCGCCGACCCGGCCAAATACCGGCCGGCCGGTGAACTGGATCACTGGCGCCAGCGTGATCCCATCCCCATGTACCGGCAGCGCCTGCAGCAGTTGGGCCTGGCCGAAGCGCAGCTGCAGGCCATCGATGATGAGGTGGCGCGCATCGTCGATGAGGCCACGGCGGCCTGCAAGGCCGCGCCCACCACTGCCATCGACGTGCTGTTCACCGACGTCTATGCCGACGGGGGCTGCGCGTGGCGGAACTGAGCTACCGCGATGCCGTGATTCGCGGCATCGCCCAGGAAATGGCGCGCGATCCGGACGTGGTGTTCCTGGGCGAGGACGTGGCCCGGGCCGGTGGTGTGTTCAAGGCCACGGTGGGATTACTTGAGCAGTTCGGGCCACTGCGCGTGCGCGATACGCCCATCTCCGAGCAGGCCATTCTGGGCGCTGCCATGGGTGCGGCCATGACCGGACTGAAGCCGATCGCCGAAATCATGTTCGCCGATTTCATCGCCGTGTGCTTCGACTACATCGCCAACCAATTTCCGAAAAGCCGCTACATGACCAACGGCCAGGTGAAGTGTCCGCTGGTGGTACGACTCGGCAACGGCGGCGGCGCCCGCTTCGGCGCCCAGCACAGTCAGAGCGTGGAGAACTGGTGCATGCAGATCCCGGGTTTGAAAGTGGTCGCGCCCTCCTCTCCGACCGATGTGATCGGCCTGCTGGCGGCCGCGGTGCGCGATCCGGATCCGGTGATCTTCATCGAGCACAAGTCGCTCTATGCCACCAAGGGTGAAGTCGCCGATGGCGAGATCCTCGACACCCTGGGCAGTGCCAAGATCCTGCGCCCGGGACGCGACTGCACGCTCATTGCGCTCGCCATGATGGTGCCGCGCGCGCTGGCGGCGGCCGAGCAGCTGCAGCGCGAGCACGCCATCGATTGCGAAGTGCTGGACGTGCGCTCGCTGGTGCCGCTCGATACCCGCACCATTCTCGGCTCGGTGGCGCGCACCCATCGGGTGTTCACCATCGAGGAGAATCCGCGCCTGCTCGGCTGGGGCGCGGAGATCGTTTCCATCATCAGCGATGAGTCCTTCTACGATCTCGACGGGCCGCCGGTGCGCATCACCACCCCGCACATTCCGCTGCCCGCCGCCGATATTCTCGAGGACCTGGCCATTCCCAGTGTGGCCCGGATCGTCGACACCGTACGGCGCTCGCTGTCGGCTTGAGGCGCTGATGTCGCAGCAGATACTGGAGGGCGTCAGCAGCGATCTGTGGATCGGCGGGCGCTGGCGTGCGGCATCAGACGCCACGCGCTTCGAGGTTCAGGATCCGGCCACCGAGCGCACCATCGCCTCGGTGGCCAGCGCCACGGTCACCGACTGCATCTCTGCCGTGGACTCAGCGCAGGATGCGTTTCGCGCCTGGGCGGCAACGGCGCCGCGCGCGCGCGCCGAAATCCTGCGCCGCGCCTATGAACTGATGATTCAGCAGAGCGAGCGCCTGGCGCGCATCATCACGCTCGAGAACGGCAAGAGTCTCGCCGATGCGCGCGCCGAGCTCAGTTACGCGGCCGAGTTCTTTCGTTGGAACGCCGAGGAAGCGGTACGCGTCGCCGGACAATTGTCGCTCGCACCCAGTTCCGGCGCGCGCATCCTGGTGAATCACAAGCCCGTGGGCGTGGCGCTGCTGGTGACGCCGTGGAATTTCCCGGCCGCCATGGCCACCCGCAAAATAGGCCCCGCGCTCGCCGCCGGCTGCAGCGTGGTGATCAAGCCGGCTTCCGCCACCCCGCTCACCCTGCTGGCGCTCATGCCGCTGCTGGAACAGGCCGGAGTGCCGGCCGGTGTGGTTAATCTGGTGCCCTCGCGTGCCTCCGGCCGCGTGGTATCGGCCATGCTCGCCGATCCCCGGGTGCGGGTAATTTCCTTCACCGGCTCCACCGAGGTGGGTCGCACACTGCTCAAGCAGGCCGCGGACAACATCGTGCGGCCGGCCATGGAACTGGGCGGCAACGCCCCGTTCATTGTGTTTGCCGATGCCGACCTGGAGGCCGCGCTCGAAGGCGCGCTGATCGCCAAGATGCGCAACATGGGCGAGGCCTGCACCGCCGCCAATCGCTTCTACGTGCAGGCGCCGATCGCCGATGAATTCGCCGCGCGCCTGGCCGCGCGCATGGCGGCAATGAAAATGGGCAACGGTCTCGATGAGGGCGTCGCCGTGGGTCCGCTCATCAGCGCCGAGGCGCGCGACAAGGTGCACGAGCTGGTACTGGATGCCTGTGGCCGCGGCGCCAGGATTCTCACCGGCGGTGCGCCGGCCGATGGCCCGGGATTTTTCTACCCGCCCACGGTGTTGAATGCCGTTGCCGCCAACTGCGCGCTGGTGCGCGAGGAAATCTTCGGGCCGGTGGCCGCCATCCAGAGTTTCCACAGCGAAGACCAGGTGCTGCAGCAGGCCAATGCCAGCGAACATGGACTGGCCTCCTACGTCTACACCGCCGATCTCAGCCGCGGACTGCGCGTGGCCGAACGCCTGGAGTCCGGCATGGTGGGATTGAACCGTGGCTTTGTCTCCGATCCGGCGGCCCCATTCGGCGGCGTCAAGCAAAGCGGCCTCGGCCGTGAAGGCGGCCACGAGGGACTACTGGAGTATCTGGATACCCAGTACGTCTCGGTGCATTGGTAGCGCGCGGCGAATCGCAGGTCACTGATTTGTCGCGCTCCAACACCACGTTGATCGCCGCCATCGTGGCCAGCGCTTTCTTCATGGAAATGCTGGACGGCGCCATCATCAACACCTCGCTGCCGCAGATGGCCGCCTCGTTCGCGGTCATGCCGGTGAATCTGAGCATTGGCATCACCATTTATCTGATGTCGGCGGCCGCGTTCGTGCCCCTGAGCGGCTGGTTGGCGGATCGTTTCGGTTGCCGTCACGTGTTCATGTGGGCCATCGCCATATTCACCCTCTCCTCGCTGGCCTGCGGCGTGGTGAGCACGCTGACGCAGTTCACCCTGGCGCGCGCGCTGCAGGGTGTGGGTGGCGCGCTCATGGTGCCGGTGGGCCGCGTGGTGGTACTGCGGCACACGGAAAGATCCGACCTGTTGCGCGCCACCGCGCTCATCACCTGGCCGGCGCTGCTGGCACCGGTGATCGCACCGGTGCTCGGCGGCTTCATCACCACCTATTCCACCTGGCGCTGGAATTTTCTGTTGAACGTGCCGCTGGGTGTGGTGGGATTACTGCTGGCCTATCGCTTCATACCCGACACGCGCGACAGCGAGCGCACCGGTCTCGACTGGCTGGGCTTTCTGCTGTCGGCCTCGGCGCTGCTGGCCTTGCTGTACGGACTGGATGCCCTGACGCAGCCGCAGGCGCAATGGCTGGCACCGACCTGCTGGGTGACGGCGGGCCTGATGCTGGGCGTGCTCTCGGTGCGCCACTTCCGGCAGGCCCGCACGCCATTGTTGAATCTATCGGCGGCCCACTTGCCCACCTTCGCCATCTCCAGTATCACCTCGGGGGCGGCCTTTCGTACCGCCATCAACGCCACGCCGTTTCTGCTGCCGCTGCTGTTTCAGGTGGGCTTCGGTCTCAACGCCCTGGCCTCCGGTGCGCTGGTGCTGATCTATTTTCTCGGCAACATCGGCATCAAGCCGCTCACCACGCCCATATTGCGCCGCTTCGGCTTTCGCTCAGTGACCGTGATCAACGGCACCCTGGCCGCCATCGCCATCGCCGCCTGCGCCGGATTTTCAGCGCAAACCCCGCACTGGCTGATCATGAGCGTGCTGCTGGTCGCGGGCGCGACGCGCTCCATGCAGTTCACCGCATTGGGGACACTGACTTTCGCCGACGTCAGTGCCTCACAGCGCAGTTCCGCGGCCACGCTGTCGAGCATGCTGCAGCAGCTGGTAGCGGTGCTGGGCGTGGCGGTGGGCGCACTGCTGCTGACTTTCTCGCAGCACCTGCATCACGGCGCCAACATTGAGCTGATTGATTTCCGCCTCACCTTCCTGGCGGTGGGTGCACTGGCGTTGGTGTCAGCGGCCGGCTTTCTGCGATTGTCCGCGCACGCCGGTGCGGAAGTCAGCGGTCATCTCAAGCCGGGCTGAGCCGGACGGCTACTTACCCGAGTAGACGTGACCGTCGGCGGCGGTGGCGGTGAGCAAAGCGCCGGCCGTGCGGCCATCCTTCATCGGATGCGCGGTCACGGTCACCTTGTCGCCCGGTACGAAGGTCTTGGCCTTGATGCCGGCACGCATCAGCGTTGAAGGACCTTCGCCCTCGAAGTCCCATTCCACCGTCGTGCCATCATCACCCATCACCAGGATCTGCAGCCACGAGTGCGGATTGGTGTATTGAAACTCCTTCACCGTGCCCTGCAAGGTCACCGTCTTGTCATTGTCGAACATGGCCACGGAATGATGCGCCAGCGCCGGCGCACTCAGCACGCTTACCATGCCCGCGATCGCCCCCAACTGGATGACGGCCTTGCGCATGGGCCGCCTACAGCGTGTAGACATGACCATCCGCCGCGGTCACCGTGATCAACGCCCCGGCCGTGCGGCCGTCCTTCATGGGATGCGCGGTCACCGTCACCTTGTCTCCGGGCACGAAGGTCTTGGCTTTGATGCCCACGCGCAGCAGCGATGATGGCCCCTGGGCTTCGAAATCCCATTCCACTGCTTTGCCGTCATCGCCCACGACCATGATCTGCAGCCACGAGTGGGGATTGGTGAATTGAAATTCCTTCACCGTGCCCTGCAAGCTCAGATTCTTGGTCAGGTCGAACATGGCCACGGAATGGTGCGCCAGCGCCGGCGCACTCAGCACGGCCAGCAGGCCGGCGATCGCCGCCAGCCTGATCCAAATATTTTTCATATGCATCCCCACTGGCTCAATTCACCGGTGGCCCGTGTGGCGCCAGGCCCGGAACAATCATGTGCGTGGCGTGTCCGCCTTCGGCGGTGGCCACCTGCCAGCTATCGCCCGCCTTGTGTCCCTGATCCTGCGGCACGCAACTGAACGCCTTCGGTGGCGGCTGAAAACACACCTGGTCACCGTTCACGGTGTAGGTGCCACGGATCTCGGTATCCTGTGAGCGATCCGCACCGCCACTGCGGGTCATCACGAAGTGGCCGTCGGCGCCGTAGAGCACGCGGTACTCCACGCCATCACTGTGATGGGAAATAAAGGTATTGCCGAAATACGGTTCCAGAAAATTGTGTACCCCGGCCTGCGGCGTGCCGCCCTTGGCGAGGTAAGCGGCGATGTCGTGCATGTCCTGATCGGATATTTCGGTCTTGCGAAACAGCGGCATCGCGCGCGTGCCGCGGCGAATCACCTGCTCGACGTAGTCCACGGTCAGATCGTTGCGCTGCTCCAGCGCCGCCGGCTTGCTGCCCTTGTAATTATTCTGCAGTGACTCGGTGCCGGGCTCATAGTTGCCGCCCTCGCGCCGCTCGGGAGAATGGCAGCTGGTGCACCAATTCTGAAACAGCTTTTGCCCGCGCGCGGCATCCGCCGCCGACACCGGGCCGGCCGACAGCAGCGCGCCGGCCAGCAGCGCCGGAATCAGTGTGTTCATACTTTCTTCCCCTTGCTGCCCGCGGCGCGGCCGTGGCTCGCGCGCAGCCGCTTCGGCCACAGGCCGTAGCGGCCGGGTGCCATGATCCCATTGGGATCGGCGGCATCCTTCAGCTCTTCGCGAAAGCGCATCAGCACATTGTTGTTGAAGTTGTAGACGGCCGAGGCCCGGTCCTGGCTATAGATGTTGGAACGGTAGGGGCCGTAACCGGCCGCGGCGAGGTTCTCGAACAACGCGCTGTAGAGCTCCAGACCCTTGCGGTTGCCTTCGGGGTCGTTGCGATAACTGGGCAGGCTATAGCCGATGTTGAACGTGCGCGGATAAAACATCAGCGGGCTGCTGAATGGATTGAAGTTGGTCTTCCATCCCAGCTTGCGCTGCGTCTCGTAGATCACGCGCTGGCCGCCATGCAGGCCCTCGGCCGTGCGCGGCACCGTGGCCCAGAAATCCACATGGCCTTCGAGCGGCACATTGTCGTTCGCCTCGGGTTCGACAATGCTGAACACCTGCAGATTGGGGATGCCGAAATAGGCCAGGTGCAGCGGCGCCTGCTGCTCGGGTGTGAGCGGCATGCGGAAAAACTGGCCGTCCTCGAATGTGGCGCCCGGCACTGCGCCGCCGATGCGGCGCTTCACATAGGCCCAGCTGCCGCGAACCGTCTCCTCCGGACCGTAGAAGCGCACGATCAGCCGCCACGCCGGGCCGCCGCGCTTCTTGTGATAAGCCTCGATCTGATCGTCCGACGGCCAGCCGTTGGCCATGAGCTCGGCGAGATCGGAATTGGCCGTGCGCGTGAGCCCTTCGGCCAGCAGACCGGGATTGGCTGTGCCCAGCGGGCTGTCGAAAGAGGGCACGCCGATGACGCCGGAGTTCTCCAGATAATTCATGTG
The DNA here is from genome assembly GCA_036496405.1 of Steroidobacteraceae bacterium. Lineage (GTDB taxonomy): Bacteria > Pseudomonadota > Gammaproteobacteria > Steroidobacterales > Steroidobacteraceae > FEN-1191. The sequence continues at coordinate 9,052 of DASXLF010000594.1, forward strand.
CTCGATCAGCAAATGCAGATCGTCATAGCGCGGGAAAAATACC
>DASXLF010000595.1:0-2468 GCA_036496405.1 Steroidobacteraceae bacterium
TTCGATGAAGCCGATGCGCTGTTCGGCAAGCGCGGCGAGGCCAAGGATGTGCCGGATCGTTGCGCGAATGCGGAGGTGGATCTCCTCCTCCAGCGCATCGAGGCGTTTGCCGGCATCGTGATCCTGGCGACCAGCCGGCGCGAGGATATCGACCCAGCCTTCCTGAGGCGCCTGACCTTCGCCATGGATTTTGCACTTCCCGACATGGCGGAGCGGGTCGAGATCTGGCGGCGCATTTTCCCGCCCGATACGCCCGTCGAAGGCCTCGATCCTGAGCGGCTGGCGCGCCTGCAGCTCTGCGGGGCAGATATCCGGGATATCGCGCGATCCTCCGCCGCATTGGCCGCCAGCGAGGGCCAGCCGGTGCGCATGGCTCATCTGCTCCGCGCCGCCGTGCGCCAATGCGCCAAGCTGGACCAGCCGATCGATCTGGCAGCGATCGCGCGCCCCTGACTTGTAGGCATACAAACGTTCGGCGCGCCTGCGCCGTTGACAGCCGCAGAGATCGTAAGTATTCTTACCGCTCTTCATGCCCCAGCCCCGCAAGCAGCCAGGCCGCGCCAAACCGGCGCCGGCCTTTCATGTTTCCGATTCGCGCGTTCGGCCGGGACAGCGCGTGCCCTCGTTTCTGGTCTACCGGCTGCGCCAGGTCTGCCTTGGCATCATGGCCGAGGTTCTGTCGCCGGCCGATCTCAAGCCCGCCGAATACGCCACGCTCACCATGCTGGATGCCGAACCGGGTCTCGACCAACGCCAGCTCGCCGGGCGGCTCGGTATCGACAAGATGAGCATGAGCCAGCTCGCCGACCGGCTGGAATCGCGGCGGCTTGTCGAGCGGCGTCTCGCCGCGGACGACCGGCGCATCAACGAACTGCATCTGACGGCGGCGGGCTTGCGCCTGCGCCGCCAGCTGCAGCCTGCGGCACTTGCCGCCCAGCAACGGATTCTCGAGCCGCTGCATCCCCATGAGCGGCCGCAGTTCGTCGATCTGCTGACCCGCGTCATCCACGGCCATCAAAACTATGCCCAGCCCGGCAACGGCCGGCGCTCTCGCCGGCCGAGCCAGCCCAGAGGCGCAAAGAGAGGTGGAGGCCGATCATGATCCATCGCCGCCCGCCGCTGGCCGATCTGCGCGCTTTCGAGGCCGCGGCCCGCCATCTGAGCTTTACCCGTGCCGCGCAAGAGCTGGGCGTCACCCAGGGCGCGGTCAGCCAGCGCATCCGCAAACTCGAGGATCTGCTGGGTCTCCAGCTGTTTGAGCGGCATATCCGCTCGCTGACCCTGACCAATGCCGGCGAAACCCTGGCGACTGCCGTCGCCGACGGTCTCTCACGCATCGATCAGGGGCTGGAAGAGCTTGGCCGGCCAGCAGCGCCGCGCCAGGCCGCCCCGCTGACCGTCAGCGTCACGCCGGACTTCGCCAGTAAATGGCTGTTGCCGCGCCTGACGCGTTTTCAGGACAAGTTTCCCGAGATCGAAGTCAGGATCACTGCCGAGCACCGCTTCGCCGATTTCGTCGCCGATGGCGTCGATCTCGGCATCCGCTTCGGCTCGGGCATCAATCCCGGCCTCAGCACCATACTGCTGATGCCTGACATCGTCTTTCCAGTCTGCAGTCCTGCCATGTTGCAGAAGGGTCCGCGTCTCGCTGCACCAGTGGACCTGTTGCAGTGCGAGCTGTTGCACGATGCGACGGCTGAACATGACGGCAGCGGTTGCGATTGGCGTCACTGGTTCCAGCAGGCCGGCCTTGCTGTCGAGCGCCTCGACGGGCTCAGGCTCAGCCCCGCAAAGCTCGCCATCGAGAGCGCCGCCGACGGGCTTGGCGTGGCCCTCGCCCGGGCCACTCTGATCGGCAACGACATCATCGAAGGCCGGCTGGCCCGGCCGCTGCCCCATGCCGCGACGACGGCTTTCTCCTATTACCTCGTCTATCGGCAGAAACCGAAACTCGACTGCCGTGTCGCTGATTTCATCAACTGGCTGCGTGCCGAGGCCGCGATATGGCTGGTGAGCCAGGGCGAAATTAGAGCCGCCTTGCCGGTCCATCAGGACAATGATGGATCGGTGGAACATCGCGAGATGAATGTTCCACCGGCTCCTGTTGCCAAGCGCGCCTCCTGAAGTTCACTCTGCCGTTTGCGCCAGCGCGGCGGGCCGGCTGGGCGAGCGCCGATCGTTCTGCGCTGCAATGGGCCGGCTAAAAAGAATTGCGGCAAACAGTGCCCCACCCAGCAGTGTGATCATGCCGCCGGCAGCTGCCAGCGGTTCGAATTCCGGATGGCCGGACAGGATGGCGTAGACACCGGACAGCAGCAGGACCGCGCCAAGATTGGCGGCGCCGAATTGCCATAGTGCAAGCCTGGACTGCGCTGCCGCCGGCACATTGCGATAGATCAACCCATACAGAGCAAAGGAAACCCAGCCCAGCAGGTTGATATGGGCGTGAGTGGGGTATTGGCCATGAT
>DASXLF010000596.1:0-1618 GCA_036496405.1 Steroidobacteraceae bacterium
AAATGACAAATGACCAGTGACAAATGACATTGTAACACTTCACCCGTCTGCAACCGTCTCCACTTGCAATGACGGTAGTTTGCCGGTCTGAAGCAGTTGCCGCAAGGCGGCGGCGATGGTTTGCGTCGCGTCGTGGCCCCGCAACCGCAACGTGCGGTAGATGCTCATCAGCACCGCCTGCGTCCGGGCGCCCTCGGTCGAACGGTTGCACAGACTGTTCTTGCGGATGATCACCGCGGGACGAATTTGCCGCTCGGCGTGGTTGTTGTCGAACGGCACCCCCACGCGATCCAGGAACGTGAAGAGGTGATCGCGATGACGGCTGAGGCGTGCGGCCAGCCGCCGGGTGTCGCCGTCGTCGTGCACCGCGTCGGCCAGTTGGCACAGGCGGCGGTGGATCAACCGGATCCGCGACAGATACCTGTCCGGATCAAAGTCGCTCCGTTTGCGCAGGCGGATGCCGTCGCGCACCAGCCGGCGCAGTTGTTTGGCGAACGCCTGCCACTCGATGCCGTCGTTGTGCTCATCCACCTTGAGCAGTTCGCGCAGCAGGTGAGGCAGGCAATACTGGCGGTCCTCGACGCAGACCGACTCGTACGCCCGCCAGAAGTCGCTGACCAGCGTGCCGTTGAACGCTTCGGTGAAGAACTTCTGCAGCGCCGGCGAGCCGCGGCTGCGATCGATCTGGTAATAACAATTACGCTGATTGCAGAAACACCACAGCCAGTGCGTCTGGCCGTTGACGCGCCAGCCGGTCTCGTCGGCGTGGAGCACGGCCGAATCTTTCGCCTCGCCTGCGATCTGGCCGTACCAGGGCTCAAGCGCCTCGGCCAGCCGCCGCCAGCCGTCCACCAGCCCGCCGGCGGTGATGTCGGTGTGCAGATGGCTGGCCAGGATGTCGCGTACCTGGCCGATGGTCACGCCCAGGCCGTAGTGAAACCAACTGGAGAGCGCGATGACGTTGTGCCCCAGCGTGGCGTTGGGCATCGCATCGGGCACCACCGGCTCGACGTGTTTCTTGCAATTCGGGCAATAGTCGCGGTGCACCGTGTGTTCGGTGACGAGCGGCGTGATCTGCTGCGGGATGTCCTCGATGATGCGTCGGCGCTGCCGCTTGCAGCGTTGCAGCTCTCCACCGCAGCAGGGGCAGACTTCCAGGCGGTGCTCGACCTTCTGATCGACCTCCGCCGGCCTCTGGCGCCGCGCCCCGGCGTGACCGTCGCGGGCCCCCGGCCTCTTCCTGCGCCGGGGCGCCGCCGGCTTCTCGTACACCGGGACCATGCCCGAGGGCGTGGACGGCGAGGATGCTTGCGGCTGCAATTGCGCGAAGCGCGCGTTCGTCGCCAGCCATGCCAGGCGTCCCGCTTCGGGTCCGAGCTCGGCCAGCCGCGCCGCCTGCGTCTCGGTCAACACGCCGTGGAACAACGCTTCGAGCAGGCCATCGAGTTCGGATTGTTGATCGGCGTGACGCAACCGCCATGATGTACACAAATCCGCAGGACCGCGCTACCGAACATGCGCCGAACTCTGCAGATGGCTGAAGTGTTACCGGCACGATAATGGGAAGCCATTTCTCTTGAGGATTCAACCCACACTCCTGTATCGCCTCAGCTGTAAA
>DASXLF010000597.1:0-1847 GCA_036496405.1 Steroidobacteraceae bacterium
ACCATCTGCGAATTGCCTGGACCAAGAAGTACGCGCCGGCCGATGTGGACGCCCGTGAGGCGGAGGAAGGCGTTCAACAGCAATGTCCCCTCGAGCACGCTGAGTGGCACCACCGCCCATTTCTCCCACGCCATGTAGAGGAAGTCCCAGCGCCCGCACCACCCAGACCAGAATGCGCGCTGGCCGGGCCGGGTCCGCCCGAGCAGCAGCCATTTCAGGGCGACGACCTTCAGGCAGAGCACGACACCGCCGGCGACGGTCAGCAGCGGTGCATAGAACAGCATCACGGTCACTGCACTCGATCCGATGGCTGCGCTGGACAACAGTGCATACCACTCACACGCTATGATGACGGGCACCATCGGCAGCACAAAGCGGAGCGATTCCCAGAAGAGTCGCGTTGCGAATCGTGCCATCCCCGGACGGTGAGTATCGCGACGCGCCGCCGCGACGACGTGGCGCCGCGGAAGTTCGATTGGCGGGTGCCCAAACCAGGCGGAGTCCGGGCGCGCCTGGCTCGGGTCGGGTGCGGTCGCAACGCCGGCGAAGAGGCCGTCGGGCCAGTGCGGCGCCTCGGGCAGAACGGCATGATTGCCGAGGAATGTTCGCCGGCCGAGTGACGTCGGTGCCACGGTGATGGTGCCGCGATGGCGCCACGGTGGCGCCAGGTAAATGCCATCAGCAAAGAAACTCCCCTCGCCGATGGTGATCGTTTCCGGCAGCACATCGATGATCGTGCTGATTTCGCAGTCGGGGCCGATCTGCATTCCTGCGATCCGCAGCCACCACGGCCAGAAGATCGAGCCCGCCAGCCAGTTTCCGGCCGATTCGAGCGTGCCGGTCTTGAGCCAGATGCGAACGCCAACCATGCTCCAATGACTGACTACTCCATCGGGGACACGGCCGGCAAGGCGCATCAACGCCGCCTGAAGCATCAGCACCAGAGCAAGTGCCAGCGCCGAGCAGGTTGCGACCACCACGAGTCCGATGACGCTCAGTGCTGGCGCTTCGATCCACCGGGGAAACGCAGGCCACGCGTATGCGAGTATCACGAGCGGACCGCCAAATGCAACGAGCCATCCGGCGCCCCGTCCGCCAACGATCAGGGCTGCGTGAAGTGCCGGCGACAGCTCTCCATGCACCGTGAGCTCCGGTTGATCCGGTGCTGTCCCGTCCGCAGTGGCGGGGACGCCGTCCCATCGTTCGCCGTCGGGTACCGTACTGCCGGCTGGAAGCCACGAGAGCGGGGTGAGATAGGCATTCCTGCCGAGCGCGCTGTGGGGACTCATCCCTGCGTGGACATCGACAGTGCCGCCGTCGCCAATCGTAATCGGGCCGACAATCAGTTGCCCGTCACTCAGCTCCACCGTCCGGAGCGACACATCCTGAGCAACGGTGGCGTCGTCACCGATGGAGAGCAGATCCCAACCGCCGCGCCACAGATCGACGCCGCGATGGATGTGCACACGCTCACCGACGTGCGCGCCGAGGGCGCGCAATGCAGTGGCGGTGAGAGTCGAACCCTCGAGTAGCCACCATGGAATCATCCGGGCAGCATTTGTGACCATCCAGTGCCGGATAAAGTCTTCGCTCCAGGCCGGAATCCGGGTTGCCTCATATCGTCCGATAAGCGCGCGCTTGAGCAACACTGTCCAGCCGATGCTCACCGGGACGTACACCAGCAACGCAGCCAATCCTGTCAGCGCACCAACCATGGCTGCGACTGCCGGCGTGAAGTTGCGCAGCATCGCGGGAATGACCTCGAAGACTGCGACCCAGCCCACCGCGCCAGCGACGCCGAGCATCGCGACGATCCAGACGCACTGCAGCATCGTTGACAGGACGGG
>DASXLF010000598.1:0-2160 GCA_036496405.1 Steroidobacteraceae bacterium
GACCGGCCTCGGACGGTTTGTACGCCACGATGGTGCGCAGGCCCATGTAGTTGGTCAGCGGCGTGGCCTGGTGCTTCTCCGAGTTCTGGATGAAGCGGCGATACCCGTCGATGCCGCCGCTGGTGGCCAGGCTGATCGGCACTAGCAGCGCCACTGCCAGCGCCGCGCCCGCGAACACCGACAGATACCGGCGATCCAGCTTGCGCGTGCGCAACCATTCCTGAATCAGGACCATCAGCGGGCCGATGAACAGGAAGCCGGGAAAGATTCGCAGCAGCGTCGAATAAGCGATGAAAAAGCCGCCCAGGATCGGTTTGTCCTTCTTCAGCAGGCAGATCCCGCCCACCATATAGAACAGCCAGTCCCAGCGCAGGTACGCGCCGCCCGTCCAATAGAACCGCGATGGAAAGTTGGTCCCGAACACCAGCAGCGCCACGCACAGCGTCCGCCAGCCGAAGGCCCACCAGATCATCGCCATCATCCCCAGCGCGAACGCCGGATCCAGCAGCAGCAAGGCGGTGATCTGTCGCAACGTCGCCGGCCCGGTGTTGGCCAGCGTGGTGCCGACGATGCCCCAGACCGGCGTCGCGTTGTACCCGTGATCGGTCTGCGCTTCTTCCCAGCGTTTGACGCCGTGGCGGTTGCGGAAGAAGACCAGGTCGCGTTTGAAATCGTTCCAGCGCTCGGGCGTGAAGTGTTCCTTGCAGCGCTCGGGATGAGCCAACACGTCGGTGGTGGGACCGATGAAGTTGGTGCGCAGGTTCATGATCTTGCGCAGCTCGACCCGGCGGCGCAGCGCCGGATCCTCGGCGTCAGCGACGGCCACGCAGTCATACAGGCGGTCGTAGGACAGCTCTTTGAAGTACTTTGACCCGACGTAATAGTGGTACGTGTCCCAGATGTGGATGTAGTTGCCGAAGTGGCCGGAGCCGAAGTTCCAGTAGGCGCCGAAGGACAAGATCCCCACGGCGATCAACAAGCGATCGCGCAGCTTCTTGTGCAGGTCGGGCGTGCCCTTCTTTGCAAGCCACAATCCCCAGCCGATCAGCGCCGCACCGAACGCCGCCAGCGCCATCTCGAAGCGCGCGCTGACCTCGTTCTGCCACCAGCCGAACTTCCACCAGGGCTGCGCCGTCACCCGCGCCAGCGGCGCGTCGACGATGCGCAGCTTGGGCGGGAACGGCGTGGGTGCCTGGCAGAAGGCCTGGAACTCGGACACCGAATAGAAATTGTCGCCCATGCCCTCGCCGATGCGCAGGTAGCGGACCGGCGTGCTGTTGATGGTGGCGGTGCGCGTGCGCAGGCCGTGGCCGTTGACGATGTCGATCTCGGCCAGGACTTTGAAGCTTGCCGGGCTGCCGTCCAGCGACCCGAAGATCTTGTACGTGTCGTTGGCGTCGGCCTGTACCAGGAACGACGTCAGCGGATACGGCTGGCCGAGATCGTACGTCACCGAGCCGGCCCCGGTCTCGAAGACCAGCGCCACCGGCGAATCCCACTGTGCGCCCTCAGGCGCCGCGGCGCCGTCGGTGATCAGCGCCAGGTTGCCGCGGGTGTCCTGGCGCGAGGACGGTGCCTTGCGCGCCAGCAGATTGTCCGTGCCGCAGTCGGGAGAAAAATTCGCCTCGTCAGCGCGGGCGGCATCCGCCGGCAAGACCACCACGGACGCCAGAACCAAAGCCAGAAGAACCCGACGCAGCATCTACCCGCAACATTACCAGGGCGAGCCGGCGGTTTGTATCGGGGGCGAGAAATGCCGCCGCAGCGACGATAGCTCGCCCGGACGCCGGTGTGACGGCGATCGCAACCGGGCCTTGCCAGCGCGCCACCGCCGATCAAGAAACGGGAATGGCATCCGCAAGAAAGAGCGCACCGCTGCGCCGTTATGCCGCCTTTTTACGCGGTATCAGCCCGATGAACGCCAAGATGCCGGAGCTCAAACGCTGCTTTGAACAGGCCGGCTTCACCGACGTGCGGACGCTGCTCTCCAGCGGCAACGTGGTCTTTGCCGCCCGCCCCGCCGCCGAGGCAGCGCTGCAGCGCCAAGCAGAAACAGCCATGCAAGAGCTCCTCGGGCGATCGTTCCTGACCTTCGTGCGCTCGGTCGATTCGCTGCGCGCGTTGCTGGAGGCGGATCCTTATGGCCGCTTTCGCCTGGCC
>DASXLF010000599.1:0-1605 GCA_036496405.1 Steroidobacteraceae bacterium
GCAGCGATTTCGGCCTCCATTTCGCGTCTGGGCTTTCGCAGCAGATCGTATTGCTTGTAACGCCGGCGAATCACGCGCAGTTGCGATCGGCCGGTGCGGTCGGGATTCACGATCAGCCGGCCGACGCCCCGCAGCCCCAGCAGCCGCGCCGCCAGCCAGCGCATGGCGTCGATGAAGCTGACGCGCCGCGGACTCACGCCCTGCGCCCGCGCGGCGCGGAGGACTGCCAGACGCACCAGGTTGTACGCCGCGAGGTACACCGCCAGCTCCTTGCGAACGCCGTCAACCGTCTGGCAGCGCAGCGCGTTCATGCCCATCGTCGTCTTCAGGTGATCGAAGCACGTCTCGATGTCCCAGCGCTGGCCATACAACGCGGCGACGCGCTCGTCGGGCCACGCCGCCGCGTCGGTCAACGTCGTGACGATCATCAGGTGCCGGGTGCGGTAGCCCGCGCGGGCCACGGTGTGGCGCACGAGGCGGACGTCGAGAAACGCCGGCAGCAGCGCGAAGTCCGCGGCGGACATCCATGCCGGCGCGCGCGGCGGCCTGGTCCAGCGGTCGGTGCCCGAGGAGACGTTCTTGCGTCGTTGGTGCAGGCGCGTGCAGGCGAACACGCCACGCCGGTTCAGCAGGCGCAGGTGCGCGAAGGTGCCGAAGGCCCGGTCGGCCAGCAGGATGTCCCCGGCGCGGAGCATCGGGTGCAGGCCGATCACGCTGCGCATGTCATGTTGGAACAGCGGCAGCGCCAGCAGTTCGACGAACAGGCCCGTGGCCGCGTCGAGCAGGCCCATGAGCTTGCCCATCGGGTAGCCGACGCCCGGCGTGACGCCCGGCGGCAGGTGGAAGTGGCGGCGCAGGTCCGGCGTGTCGGGCACCGAGAAGTTCGACCCGTCGGCAATCAGGATGCGCTGCTGGCCCAGCAGCAGCGCCCGGACGGGGTCCATCGTCCTGGCGGCGCAGTCGTGCAGCCACGTGAGTAATGATTGCAATGCCATCAATGGCAACCGAGCGCGCGCCTCGGCGTAGCTGCTCTTGGCGAAGTCGAGGCCGGCGAGTTGGCGCAGGCCGGTGATGGCGCAGTTGCCGTGGAGGATCTGCGTCAGGAACAGCCGAAGCGTGACCACCGGCGTGAGCAGGCGGTCACGCCCGATTGGGCGAGCCATTGATCCAGCGGCGGCACCGTGGGAAGATCGGCCAGCGGCTCGCGTTTGAGCCGCGCCAAGGCGTGAGAGATTTGAGCCGCCATCCGTGGCCTCCTGTTGGTTGGTGACCTAAGCACCACCATTCTGACAGGAGGCCGCGTCTCGCGCTACTCGTGGTAACGCGCGCGCCGGCGCGGAGTTACGTGCTAACCGAACGGCATTCGGGACATCTCTGATTTTCTTGACATCCCGTTCCTCGCACGCGATGATCCGCCGGCATGCCACGTACCGCTCGGGCCGTCATCGCGGGGGGATTGTATCACGTGCTGAACCGCGGCAACGGCCGGCAGGACATCTTCCACAAGCCCGAGGACTACCGCGCGTTCCTGCGCGTGCTGGCCGAGGGGCTGGAGCGGTACCCGGTGGAACTGCTGTGTTACTGCCTGATGCCCAACCACTGGCA
>DASXLF010000600.1:0-1667 GCA_036496405.1 Steroidobacteraceae bacterium
TGGGCAGGTCTATGGTTGGCCTTGCCGCCGCTGGCGCGCGCGATTGGTTTGTTTGTATTCGTCATTGCCGCCCTTGCCGCAACATTGCCGCTCTTCATTCTACGCCTGCCGAGTATCTACGACGGACTGCGCCGGCTCGACCGAAGCAGCGGTGAGACGCACCGGCCAGCCACCGCGGTAGCAGATCACATCGCCGCCAATAGTCAGGATCCGGTGGCGCAGGCTTTGTGGCGCGCGCATGTCGAGCATGCGTTGCTTTCGGCGCGAAAATTCAAGGCCGGTTGGCCGGCGCCGAAGTTGTCGCTGCGCGATCCGATGGCATTCCGCGCACTCGTGCTTATCCTGGTGGCGGCGAGTTTCTTTGCAGCCGGTGGCGAGCGCCTCAAGAGGATTGCGGCGGCCTTCGATTGGCACGGCGTCGTTGCGCCGGCAAACTTCCGCATCGACGCCTGGGTCACACCGCCAGTTTATACCGGACGGCCACCTGTGATGCTTCGGGGGCTGCGGCCGGGCGACACCGCGCAGGCCAGCGCCCCCGTGGCCGTACCGGCGGGCAGCCAGGTGGTGATCCGTGCCACCGGCAAGGTCAACTTCGACATCGTGCGCCACGGTGGGGTTGAAGACGCGCCAGCGGAAACGCGTGCGCCGCTCCCGGCCGGTACCGAGGAGCGCCGGTTGGTCATTAAAGGCGACGGTTCCGCTGCAGTTCATGGTGTGCTCGGCAGCGATCTGGTCTGGAATTTCACGGCGATCCCTGACCGCGCGCCGACAATCGAACTCACCAAGGATCCGGAACGGCAGGCGCGTGGCGCGTTGCGGCTCGACTATAAGATGGAAGACGACTACGGCGTTGTTGAAGCGAAGGCCACTTTTGCGCTGAAGGACGAAGAATCTTCCGACAAGCCGCGTCATCCGTTGTTCACGGCGCCCGACTACGCGCTCACGCTACCGCAAGCGCGCACGCGCTCCGGGGCGGCGCAGACCACCCATGATCTGACCGAGCACGCCTGGGCCGGCGCGGAAGTCGTCATGACCCTTACAGCGCGCGACGAGGCGGGCAACGAGGGACGCAGCCAGCCGCGCGAGCTGACGCTGCCGCAACGAATTTTCGTCAAGCCTTTGGCGCGTGCCTTGATTGAGCAACGGCGCAACCTGGCACTTGATGCCGAGGCCAAGCCGTTGGTACTTGCGGCGCTTGACGTGTTGAGCATTGCGCCGGAACGTTTCACGCCGGAGTCCGGCATCTATCTTGGTTTGCGCTCGATCTATCACGACCTCGAAAACGCCAAGAGCGATGACGCTCTGCGCGAGGTGGTGGCGCGCCTGTGGGACATGGCTGTGCAGCTGGAGGACGGCAACGTTTCGCAGGCGGAGCAGGCGCTGCGTCAGGCACAGGAGGCGTTACGTCAGGCGCTTGATCGCGGCGCCAGCGAAGAGGAAATCAAAAAACTAATGGAGCAGCTGCGTGCCGCCATGGACAAGTTTCTCCAGGCACTCGCTGAGGAGCTGCGCAAAAATCCGCAGCAGCTCGCACGCCCGCTCGACCGCAATACGCGCACGCTCAGCCAACAAGACCTCAAGAGCATGCTCGACCGTCTCGAACAGATGGCGCGGTCTGGCAACAAGGATGCGGCGCGCCAGTTGCTCGATCAGTTGCAGTCTATGCT
>DASXLF010000601.1:0-1676 GCA_036496405.1 Steroidobacteraceae bacterium
ATGACCGCCGCGTGCAGGCGCGCGCGCCGGGCGGGCAGGTGTTGACCGTGGTGCGGGCGCACTAGGACTTTGCGGCGTGACAACCGTTTGGTCCACGCTCCATCGTGCTCTCCGGATCGGAGGACAGGGGCTGAAGCGTGCGCAAAATTGGCTGGTGGGCCTGCTGCTGGTGTTTGGCGTTCTCGTGGGGATTCGGTTATGGCCGCATCCACCGCTGCAAAGCTGGAAGCCGAGTTCGGTCGCCGTCTACGACGATCACGGCCATCTGCTGCGGCTCGTGCTCGCCAGCGACGACCGCTACCGCCTGTGGGTGCCGCTCAATGAGATGTCGCCGCAGCTGGTGCAGGCCGCGCTGCTGCACGAAGACCGCTGGTTCTGGTGGCATCCCGGTTTCAGCCCGTATGCGCTCGCGCGCGGCGCCTGGGCAACCTACGCGCTGCGGGGCAACCGCCAAGGCGGTTCGACCATCACCATGCAGCTGGCGCGCCTGCTCTGGCCTCTCAACACGCGCACGCCAGCCGGCAAGACCAAACAAGTGGCGCGCGCGGTTCAACTCGAGCTGTTTTATTCGAAGCGGCAGATACTTGAAGCCTATCTGAATGACGCGCCCTATGGCGGCAATGTCGAAGGCGTGGGCGCGGCGAGTCTCGTCTATTTCGGCAAGCCGGTGCGTGCCTTGAGTTTGCCCGAGGCGCTCGCGCTCGCGGTGGTGCCCCAGAATCCCGGCCGCTTTGTGCGGCACGGATCGTCGGCGATTACCGGCACGATCAACCGCCGCCTGACTGCTTCCCGCAACCGGTTGTATGCACGCTGGCTATCGCCCCATCCCACTGACGCTGCACTGAAGCCGCTGTTTGCGCTGCCGCTCACCATGCGCCCCGTTTCGGCGTTGCCGTTCGAAGCACCCCATGCTGTCGAGCAGGTCATCCAGATGCAGCGCTTCGAAGGTGAAGCAGCGGGCTCGCATCTCGACACCACGCTTGACCTCGATCTGCAGCATGTGTTGGAGCGGCAGATCGGCCGCTACATAGCCCGCAACAGCGACAGCGGCATCCGCAATGCGTCCGCCATTCTCGTCGACACGCGCAACATGGGTGTGAAGGCGCTGGTCGGCTCCGCAAACTACTTTGACGAAAGCCTTTCCGGCCAGGTGAACGGAACGTTGGCGCGGCGCTCGCCCGGCTCCACGCTCAAGCCTTTCATTTATGGATTGGGATTCGATCAGGGCGTGCTGCATCCCGAAACGGTGCTGCGCGATGTGCCCACTGCGTTCGGGCCATACACGCCGGAAAATTTCGACGGGCGGTTTCTCGGCCCCATCACCGCAACGGACGCGCTGAACCGCAGCCGCAACATTCCGGCCGTGTGGGTAGCCTCGCAGTTGCACTCGCCGGACTTCTACCAGTTTCTACAAGGCGCCGGCGTGGGCCATCTCGCGAGCGAGGAGCATTATGGGCTGGCGCTGGTGCTGGGGGGCGGCGAGATCAGCATGCAGGAGCTGGCCGGACTTTATGCGATGCTTGCCAATGGCGGCGCGCTGAAGCCGCTGCGCTTCACTGGCCACGAACCGCAAACGCGCGGCACCAAACTTCTCAGCGCCGAAGCGAGTTTCATGGTGCTGAATGCGTTGGGCGAACATGTGCGTCCGGACGAAACCACGGGCGCGCAGCCTGTGC
>DASXLF010000602.1:0-1855 GCA_036496405.1 Steroidobacteraceae bacterium
ACTCCTATCGTCAGGCCGGGATATATGTAGCCCGTATTATCAAGGGCGCGAAACCGGCGGAACTGCCAGTGCTGCAACCGACTAAGTTCGAGCTGGTGATCAATCTTAAAACCGCCAAGGCGCTCGATCTCACCGTGCCACAACTGCTGCTGGCGCAGGCGGACGAGGTGATCGAATGATGGGGTGGATGGCCCCCGTACGGCATCTGGGTGCCAGAATGGCGGTTGGTGAAACGCACCATCGAGGGGAGCCATCCATGGACGAGATTAAGACGATTGGGCTGGATTTGGCGAAGCACGTTTTTCAGGTGCTCGGGGTCGATGCGAGCGGCGCGACGGTTCTACGCAAACGGCTGGGTCGTGGTCAGGTAGTGACATTCTTCACCGGGCTGCCGCGCTGCCTGGTTGGTTTGGAGGCGTGCGCGACGGCGCACTACTGGGCGCGGGAGTTGCGGGCGGTCGGCCACGAGGTGCGCCTGATGCCGGCGCAGTACGTCAAGGCATACGTCAAGCGGAACAAGAATGATGCTGCCGATGCGGAGGCGATCTGCGAAGCGGTGCGGCGACCGACAATGCGGTTCGTGCCGATCAAGACGGCCGAGCAACAAGCCGCACTGCTTGTGCATCGTTGCCGGGAGAGATTGGTGCGCCAGCGCACCGCTCTGGTGAATGCCTTGCGGGCGCATCTGGCCGAGTTCGGGGTGATTGCGCCGCAGGGGCTGCGCAATGTTGCCGGCCTGATCGCCATCATCCGCGACCGGAGCGACGCACGCTTGCCGGCTGCGGCGCGCCGGGTGCTGGAGGTGCTGGCGACGCAGATCGAGCAGCTGGAGGGGGCGGTCGCGGCGCTGGAGAAGCAACTGATGGCTTGGCACAAGAGCAACCCTGTCAGTCAGCGTCTGGCGACCATCCCCGGGATCGGGCCGATCATCGCCACCGCGCTTGCCGCGACGGTGGTGGAGGCAAGCGGGTTCCGCAGCGGTCGCGAGTTTGCGGCGTGGCTGGGTCTGGTGCCGCGGCAGCACTCGACCGGTGGCAAAGCCCGCCTTGGTGGCATCTCCAAGCGCGGTAACCGGTATTTGCGGCGTCTGCTGATTAACGGCGCCAGCGCCAATCTGCTGCGCTCGAAGGCGACCAATGCCGATCCGTGGGTGATCGGGCTTCGCCGCCGGCGGCCAAGCCTGGTCGTCGCAGTGGCGTTGGCGAACAAAACGGCCCGCATCGCCTGGGCGGTGATGCACCGGCAGGAGAACTACCAGCCTATGGCCGCAGCGGCATAAACCGCCGCGCTGCGGACCAGAGCTTGCGAGAGACAATGACGCGTGATGGTACAGTCGGTCGATCCGACGCAATCGAGAGCAGCCTGCCGTTTCATCGGGACAGCGATCCCGTTCGAGTGATGAGGCCTCGGTTCGCGGAACCCATCAGGGCCAGCAGTCCGCCCGGACTGCACCAACAGGCCGGACACATGACTGCAAGCGACACCTGCACCACGCGCAACAAAATCTCTTGCGGGGCGGGGGCCATCCACACATGAAGCGCCGCGACTTCATCTCCGTCGTTGCCGGCGGCGCGGTCGCGTTGCGGCCGCTCGCAGGAACCGCTCAGCAATCGGCGCCGCAGATCGGGGTGGTTGCGCCGAAATCGGCGGAGCTGAGAGCGCGGATGCGGGCATTGGAAGCCGGGTTGCGGGCCCTCGGCTGGGATAACGGCGAGAATCTGAACATCGCCTACCGGCTCGCGGACCCCAGCGGTGACGGGTATCGCGCCGCGGCGCAAGCAATCCTCGCGCTCGATCCTCGGCTGGTCGTGGTGCAATCGACACCGGCGACCCGCGAGGTGCTCGCTCTCACCGG
>DASXLF010000603.1:0-1975 GCA_036496405.1 Steroidobacteraceae bacterium
CAATTGAATCGCGAGTACAGCCGCCAGACAGAGCACCGTTATCGATACGCCTGCATCTCCGCTTTGCCACTTTTTCGGGAACGATGACGAGGTTGCGTTGAGTTCTGACATGGATTCCCCGTTGCCATCAGTGGGCAGCCGCCAAAACGGCTTGCAGCTCAAACAAAAATTGCGAGGGCAACTATGTAAGTTCTGCTGCGTGCAGCGCGTTCGGTTCCCGAGCGCCGTGTCAGTATGTGTGGACACGCGTTAAACAACGCTTACAGACAGATCGCTCTTTTTAGGCGAGCGTCAGCGGTCAGCCAAAATCCGCGCGTGACCTTGCCCATGAAAGCCGTGTTTCGGGTGCCTCGGTGGGTCCCAAACTCAGGTCGAGGCTGGCCGCGCGCCGAGGAGCTTCGCGACCATCTGCCGCCGTTCAACAATAAAGCGGCGTTCTGCTCACTGTCCCGCGACCTGCTGCAGCGTGTTGAAGCGTGCCTTCTGCTCGGCGGTCAGGCTGGCGTAGAAGTCGTCCAACGCCGGCTGCATCTGGTTGGCCGCCTGCAGCATGGCCGAAAGCCGCTTTTCCATTGCCTGCAGTCGGCCGACCGGCGTAACCGGCACCTCGTCGGGGCACGCCGCCTGCAACTCCTGTACCGCCTGCTTCGTCGCTTCGCTGAGGCGATCGAGCGCACCCTTCTGCGCGCTGGTCGGGTGCAGCACGGCGTCGATTCGTTCGATCGGCAGGCCCGTCAGGCTCGACTTCGACGCGCCGCAACTCTCGGCCTTGGCGTCCTGCTGCGGCTGATCTTCCGATGTCGCGGGAAGACGCGGGCTCAGCGTATTGAAGCGGGCCCGCTGCTCGTCGCTCAGGGCGTCGTAGAACGCCTCCAGCGCCGGCCGCACGATCCGCATCGCCTCGAGGGTGGCGCTGATACGGTCGACCATTGCCCGCAGACGACCGGGTGGCGTAAGCGCATAGCTGTCGCTGCAGGAGTTCTTGAGCGAATCGGCGGCCTGCGCCGCTGCACTCTTCAATTGATCGAGCAAGGCGCGTTGCTCCGGTGTCGGCCGCAGCGCGCTTGCGATCTCGGCGAACGGCCATGCGGTGATGCCTTTGTCCGGATTGCGGCACAATTGCCCGAGTGCCCGCGGGCTTAGGCCCGAGCGCTCGCGCAATCGCGATGAGCCGACGATCGCGCCGCCGGGCTCGATGTAGCCGTCCGGCGAGGTACTGGCATACGCAGAATACGGACTGCCGGGATCCCAAAACACCGTGTCGATCAAATCGTCGTAGGCGTAGGCCCAATAAGCATCGTCATAGGCATCGGGCCAGAACGTGTAATCGAAGATATCGGAATAGGCGTATGGCCAGAACACCGGGCCGAGCCAAGGCACGAACGCGGCGTGCACATGGTGGCGCCAGGCATCGCGCGGTGCCCAGCCGTTTAACCGCGCCGCGAGCGCGACTTGAGTGCGCGGATCGGCGTTGTTGCGGAACCTTGCGGCAAATCGACCACGCGCAGCCGCCTGCACCGCGGCTGCGGCCGCTGTCCGTTGCGCTGCGGCGGGCGGCGCCACGCCCAGCTTCTGCTGCCGCTCGAGCTCGCGTTTCTGCGCCAGTTGCTCGCGCTGGAGCAGGCTTTGTTGCGCCTGTAGCGCGCGTTGTGCCTGCCGGCGCTGCGGGTTTTGCGCCTGCAATTGCTGCACGCGCTGCTGCAGGCGATCGATCCGGTTCTGGCGCTCGGCACTTTGGCGCGACAGCCTGTCGCCCAGCCTCTGCTGGGTGAGCTGCTCGCGTTGCTGCCTTGCTTGCAGACGCTGCGATGTCAGCTGTTCGCGCGCTTGCGCGCGCTGCACGATACGGTCCTGCTGGGGCGTCCGCGCGCTCACGGCGGGCGGTGCGCTGGGGCGCCGTGGTTCGGCGATGCGTGGTGTTGGGCGCGAGGCGATGGCAGGCGGCCGCGACACCGCAGTTGGGCGCTGGAAGCTC
>DASXLF010000604.1:0-2006 GCA_036496405.1 Steroidobacteraceae bacterium
AACGCCTGCAAGCCGGCACCGCATCCGCGCTCGACACCGCACAGCAGGAAAGCCTGGTCAACACCCAGCGCGCCTCCATTCCTCCGCTCGAGCAGACGCTACGGCAGAATCGGGTGACGCTCGCCGTGCTGATAGGACGCTCGCCCGAAAGCGCCAGGGTCCGCGGCGGGAGCTTGCGCAGCATCGCTTATCCGCGGGTGACGCCGGGACTGCCATCGGAATTGCTGACGCAGCGCCCCGATATCCGTGAAGCGGAAGCCAATCTCGCCGCGGCCAACGCCAACGTCGAGAATGCGCGCGCGCAGCTGCTGCCGAGCATCACCCTCACCGGCGAAGGCGGTTTCCAGAGCGCAATCCTCAGGACGCTGCTGCGGCCGGAATCGGCGTTCTACACCGCGACCGCCGGTCTGCTGCAGCCGATCTTCGAGGGCGGCAGGTTGCTCGGCAACGTCGACCTCCAGAAAGGCAAGCAGGATGAGCTGCTGCAGACATACCGCAAAACGGTCATTTCCGCGTTCGCCGATGTCGAGAATGCGCTCGACGCTATTCGCCAGAACGCGGAACGGGAAAAGCTTCAGCGCGAAGTGGTGACGAGCTCGCGGCGCGCCTTCGATATTGCCGAGCAGCGACTGCGCGAGGGCACGGTCGACCTGGTGACGGTGCTGCAAACGCAGCAGACGCTGTATCAAGCCGAGGATGTGCTGGCGCAGGCGCGGCTCGCGCATGTCCAGGCGATTGTCAGCCTCTATCAGGCGCTCGGAGGTGGCTGGCTGCCGAAGCCGGTGGACGCTGCCGATGCACGGTGAGTTTTCCAAGCAGCTCCTGGCGAAAGCGCGCGGGAGCACGCGCCGCATGCTGGCCGTTGGCGTTGTGCTGCTGGTGGTGGCCGCAGCGCTCTACTACGTGTTCGGCAACCCGGCCAGCCGTCAGGCGCGATCCAATCGTTTCGGCGCCGAGGGGCCGGTGCCTGTTCTCGTTTCGCCGGTGGCGCGCGCCGACGTCCCGGTCTATCTCGACGCCGTCGGCACTATCAAGGCTCTCAATACCGTTACCGTACGGCCGCAGGTTGACGGCAAGCTACTCAGCGTCAACTTCAAGGAAGGCGACGACGTCAAGAAGGGCGACGTTCTGGCGAGGATTGACCCCGTCACCTACCAGGCCCAGCTCGATCAGGCCATTGCCAAGAAGGCGCAGGACGAAGCGCAGCTCGCCAACTCCAAGATCGACCTGGAGCGTTACGAAAGGCTCGCTGCCACCGCAGCCATCAACAAGCAGCAGGCCGATACCCAGCGCGCGCTGGTCGCGCAGAACACTGCGCTGGTGCAGGCCGACCAGGCGGCAATCGACAACGCGAGGGCGATGCTGAGTTACACCACAATCACTGCGCCGCTCGATGGCCGCACCGGTATCCGCATGGTGGACGAAGGCAATCTCGTGCGCGCCGCAGATACCAATTCCGCAGTGGTGGTGATCACCCAGCTGCGCCCGATCTCGGTGCTGTTCAATCTGCCGCAGCAGGATCTGCCACAATTGAACGCCGCCATGGGCAAGGGCCCGCTCACCGTGGAAGCGCAACGTTCCGACAACGATGCGGTGATCGATCGCGGCGTACTCCGGGTGGTTGACAACCAGGTCGACCAGACCACCGGCACCGTGAAATTGAAGGCTGAGTTTCCCAATCCCGATCTACAGCTCTGGCCTGGGCAGTTCGTCAACATCCGCCTGCTCATCGATACGCTCAAGCAGGTGACGGTCGTTCCGACCGGCGCTGTGCAGCGCGGCCCCAACGGCACCTTCGTTTACGTGGTCAAGGATGACAACACCGCAGTGGTGCGGCCGATTACGGTGCAAAAGCAGGACGAAACACAAACCGTAGTCAAAAGCGGCATCGACGCAAACGAGCGCGTGATCACCACCGGTTTCGTCCGCCTGACGGACGGCAGCAAGATTTCGATCGGCAGCGCGGATGGCGCGGCCCCGCCGCAGGGTGCAGACCCGCGCAACCA
>DASXLF010000605.1:0-1917 GCA_036496405.1 Steroidobacteraceae bacterium
CGGCGGCGCGGCCCTGTGACAGCGCCATGTGCAACAGGCCGAGCAACAGCACAATACGCATCGGCGGCAGAGTGACGCCGCGCCAGAGCACGAGGCCAAAATCGAGCAGCAAACAGATTTCGAACGGGCCGATGCTGCCGAAATCGGCGGACTTCCATTCCAGGATCAGCGGGAGCGCGCTGCCGAGCTCGAGGATTTTTCGGAAGGCCAAGAGCGAGTCCCAACCATAGGGAGTGCAGCAGCAGACGGCGAGCGCGGCGACGCCGAATGCCATCCAGCGCAGCAGCAGCGTCTTGCGCGCCGATGCATCCGCGCTGACCACGCAGTCGAGCGCGATCGGCGCGATAATCATGATCCCGAACACGAAGCCGCCATGCAGATTGGCCCACAGCGCGATCAGCGGCAGCAGCCAGAATGACGGCGCTTCGCGTTTGTCGGCGGCTGATATCAATCCCCCGACCCAGGCCACCAGCACGGGCAGCGCCAGCACATGCGGACGCGCCAACAGGTGCGGCACGGTCAGCGCCAGCGCCGCGGCGATGAAAACGAGCGTGGTGCTGTCGCTGAGGCGGCGGCTCAGGAATTTCGCCAGCAGCGCAAAGGTCGTCGCGATCGCGCTTGCGGCCAGCACGACCGGTCCGCTCCAGCCGAACAGCGCATAGGTCCTGGCGAACATCACCTGCGCCAGCCACTGCGTCGAGATCCAGGGCTGGCCGCGCATGGTGAAGGACTAGACGTCGGATGTCGGCACCGCCTGGTGATCGATGATCCACTGCCCGACCGTGATCTGCCACAGCGTATCGGGGTCGATCAGCAGCCGATTGCCGGCAAGCAGAAACAGCGCGTAGACGCCGACGCCGACCCATAGCGGCAGCAACGCGCGCGCAGGCGGCGCGGCAGCTTCGGTATGGGTCGCGGTGATGGCCATATGGCAGGGGGTCCGGTTTCAGCCCGATCGAACCACACGTGCGCATAATTATGCGTAAACCGGCGGGTCAGATATGCCCGGATTTGGCCACATCCGCCCGGCAAGACCGGCCGTTACCTTCTTGGTAAGCATGACTGCCGCGGTCTTCGGGGGGCCGATTTCGATGAAGCTGTTGTGGCTGGCCTGCGTGTCGCTGGCGTTGCCGTCGCTTGCATCGGAAGCGCAGGCGCAAGATCGCGCGCGCTACGAGAAGATGATCGCGAAGCACGCTCACGCCAACCTGGTGCCGGAAGCGCTGGTGCATCGGCTGATCGTGCGCGAGAGTAAATATAACCCGGAGCTGATCGGACACGGCGGCACCATCGGGCTGATGCAGATCAAGCTCGCGACCGCAAAGGGCGTCGGCTACGGCGGCGACGCCGATGGCCTGCGCGATCCCGAAACCAACCTCAAATACGGGGTCAAATATCTCGCCGGCGCCTATCGCGCCGCGGGCGGCGATTACGACCGCGCTGTCAGCTACTTTGCCGGCGGCTATTATTATGTCGCCAGGCAGCAGCGGCTGAACCACCTGAAGCAGGGCAAACCTGACTTCAACGCTGCACCGCCGAAGATCGCTGAGGTCAAGGACAAGCCGGTCGCGCCGACTGAGGAAGCCGCGACTGCGGAGGATGCCGCCGCCTCCGCAAATACCGGCAAAACCGAAGACGCTGCGGCTAAGCGAGCGGAAGCGCAGTTGAAACTCGTGGCGGCGCAGGCCAAGCCCGCGCACGCCGCGACCAAGCCCAAAGCCGCGAAGAAGAAGCTCGCCGACGCCAAGGTTCCCCGACCCCCCTCCACCATTCCGAACGGTGCAAACGGCGCCAAGCCGCGTTGACACAGCGCGTCATGGGCCTACATTAGAGCTGTTCCGAGGGGAGCTCCTGTCAGAGCTGAGAAACCGCAAGCATGCGGTGACCCTTTGAACCTGATCCGGGTCATGCCGGCGA
>DASXLF010000606.1:0-9681 GCA_036496405.1 Steroidobacteraceae bacterium
TGTTATTCGAGCCTGCTGCGCTCGAATCCTAGTGTCGGCTCGCTCGTTGCCGAGTCAGCCGACCTATGAGTCTCTACAGGGCAGAGCGAGTTAGCCTCGTTCCACCCCTCGGCGTTGCCATGTCGCTCTCAACGACCGCAGGGTTCGCCGAATGAGCCCCGTGTTTACCTCGCCCTTACGAGCGAAGACGACCATTGCATTCCTTTGCGTTAATCGAACCCGCGTCCGCAAGCCCTAGACTTCAGGATCTACGCGCGTAGCCCATTCTTTGTTTCTTATCCGACGCTACCCGAAGGGCAGGGAAGACGCCAGACCAGCTGACGGTAACTCTTAACGCTGCAACCCGTAGCACACGGCAGCGCGATCCTATGAGCGCGTCCCCTGGTTCAGTCGCATAGGCACGAACTGGTCAGAGGTCAGCTGCGTTTAGGCAGCTAGAGCGTAGTTGTCGTCGTTGGCAACTAAGTTTTGCAGCAGTTATTAACGAGGGCCACTGCGCCTCGGCACGCCCCTGAAGGTTCGTAACCCACGTCGAAACCGGTCGCCCCCTTCAGGCAGTCGCAGCCATAGTACCTCGGATGCCTCGATGGTGCGAAGCCGGAACGGATTCATGGCCGGAATGCGACTTGGGTCGCCTATCCGCGGCGCAGCAGGCGTGCTTTGTCGCGCACCCAGTCGCGCTCTTTTTCGGTGGCCCGTTTGTCATGCTGTTTCTTGCCCTTGGCCAGACCGATCTGCAGCTTGGCGCGACCGTGTTTCCAGTACAGCTCCAGCGGCACGATGGTGTAGCCGCGCCGCTCGGTGGCGCCGATCAGCTTGTCGATCTCACTCTGATGCAGCAGCAGCTTGCGCGTGCGCACCGGGTCGGCAATCTTGTGCGTGGAGGCGGTGCGCAGTGGCGCCAGATGGGCGCCGATCAGAAACACCTCGCCGTTGCGCACGTACACGTACGCCTCGGCAAGCTGCGCGCGGCCGGCGCGCATGGACTTGACTTCCCAGCCCTCGAGCACCAGCCCCGCCTCGAGGCGCTCCTCGATGAAGTAGTCGTAGCGCGCACGCCGGTTTTCGGCGATTACGCGCTCGGTGGTCTCGGGTTTGGCCATACGACATTGTACAGAGCGGCGCTTGAGGCGCGGCCGGTGCTCGGCCACACTTCGGCGATGCGGGAAATGGTCCGAACTTCGCTGGTGGCACGCTCGCCGGAGCTGATGTACCGGCTGGTGGACGATATTGAACGCTATCCGGATTTCGTTCCCGGCTGCAGCTCGGCGCAAGTGTTGGCACGCAGCGCAACGGAAGTGGTGGCGCGCTTAGCTGTGCGCCGCGGACCACTACGCACGCAGTTCACGACCCGCAACCGGCTGGACCCGGGCCGCAGCGTGCACATGCAGCTGGTGGAGGGCCCGTTCAAGGTGCTGGAGGGATCCTGGCACTTTACGCCCGTGGCCGGCAGCGGTTGCCGCATCGAATTCAAGCTGCGCTTCCAGTTCTCCAGTGCGCTGAAGTCGGCCCTGTTCGAGCCATTATTCGAGGAAGCCCAGTCGGAACTGGTGCGCGCATTCGTGGCCCGCGCGCAGAGTCTGCCGGCTTGAGCGGTTCGCCGATGAAATGCTGCCGCGTGGTGTGCGATACGGCGCAGGGAATCGTGGAATGCGACGTGCACCTGCACGCCGAGGCGACCATTGCCGAGGCGCTCGAATCAGCCATGCAGATATTGGGCGAAGCGGCGGCGGATTGGCGTGGCGCGGCCACGGGCATTTACGGGCGGGTGTGCGCCCGCGAGCAAGTCCCCGCGGACGGCGATCGGATCGAAGTGTACCGCGCACTGTTGCTGGATCCGCGCAGCAGCCGGCGCCAGCGAGCAACTCGAGGCAGGCGCTAGTAGGTCCGGCCGGCCGAGCGTGGTTCGGGGGCCTGCGCGCCGCGGGGACTGACGGTGGCGAACGGCGCGGCTTTGACGTTGCTGTCGACCCGGCTCACCAGGTTGTCGGTGAAGAAGATGGCCACATGGCCGCGACCGGGACCATGCAGGCGCCGCGTCTTCAAATAGTAGTCGTAGTCCCAACGCGAGTCGTCGAAGGCACCAGGCACCATGGGCGTACCGAGCAGATAGCGCACCTGGCTGTGGGTCATGCCGGGCTTGACCTGGGCAATGACGGCCGGATCGAGGAAGTTGCCCTGCTGGATGGGCATGCGATAGACACACGCGCTCAAGGCCCCGGTCCAGACCAGCAATGTCAGCACTCGCGGAAGCAGTCTCATGCGACAATCATACCGTATCGTCCGCCCGTAGCGTGGCATCGAGGTGCATCGTGGAAGGTAAAGACCTGCGCAAGGCCGGGCTCAAGGTCACATTGCCGAGGCTCAAAATTCTCGAGATTCTCGAGAGCAGTGCCACGCGACATATGTCGGCCGAAGAGATCTACAAGAAACTGCTGGATTCGAGCGAGGACATTGGCCTCGCGACCGTGTATCGCGTGCTGACGCAATTCGAGGGCGCGGGCCTGGTATCGCGCCATCATTTCGAAGACGGGATGGCAGTGTTCGAGATCAATCATGGCCTGCATCACGATCATATTGTGTGTATGGACTGCGGCCTGGTCGAGGAGTTCGTCGATCCGGAGATCGAAACCCGGCAGAACGCCATCGCCGAGCGCCTCGGGTTCAAGATCGAAGAGCACTCGCTGGTGCTCTATGGCCGCTGCCAGCGGCCCAATTGTCCGTCGCGCAAGAGCGCGCGCACCCGCCTGCCGAGCTAGCCGCGCTCCTTGGTGCCGCTGCGCGGCGCGTCTTCTCCGGCGCTGCGCGAGAGCATCTCCAGCGCATGCGCGCGTGCGCGCGAGGTGACTTCGATGCCACCGAGCATGCGCGCGAGTTCGGCGACGCGCTCCTCGCCGGTGAGCGCCGTGAGGCGGGTGCGGGTAATGCCGCCGTCGCTGTGCTTGCTCACGCGCAGATGCTGGTGACCCTGAGCCGCCACCTGCGGCAGATGCGTGACGCACAACACCTGGCCGGCTGCCCCCAGCACGCGCAATTCACGTCCGACGATCTCCGCGACCGCGCCACCGATTCCGGCATCGACCTCATCGAATACCATACAGCGCGCCGCATCGGCCGCGCACGAGACCTGTACCGCCAGCGACAGACGCGAGAGCTCACCGCCCGAGGCCACCTTGGCCAGTGCGCGCGGAGGCTGGCCGGCGTTGGTGCTGACGCGAAATTCAATGCGGTCAATGCCGTGCGGCGCCGGCTCCGCATTTTCCAGCGGCGAGACATCAATCAGAAAGCGCCCGCCGGCCATGCCCAGCTCCTGCATGCGTGCGGAAATATCCTTGGCCAGCGCGCGCGCGGCCGACGTGCGGCGCACCGAGAGCTGACGCGCCGACTCCTGATAGGCCGCGAGCGCCGCGGCCACCTGCGCGCGCAGCGCGCCACGGTCGGCGGCCGCCGTTTCCAGGGACGAAAGTTCGCCGCTGATGGCCGCGCGCCGTTCCGGCAGTGCCTCGCCGGCAATACGGTGTTTGCGTGCCAACTCCTCCACGGCGGCCAAACGGCGCTCGATGGCATCGGCGCGCTGCGGATCCATCTCCAGCGCGTCGAGGTATTGCAGCAGCGTATGGCTGGCGTCCTTGACGTGCAGCTCCGCTTCCTCGAGCAATGGCTGCAGTGGCGCGAGCTGGCCATCGAGCGCGCCGGCGGCGCGCACGGCGGTGAGCGCTCGCGCCAGCAGAGTTTGCGCCGTGGCTCCCTCGGACTCGTACAGACATTCCAGCGCCGCGCGCACCGACTCGAGTAGCCGGCCGCGGTTCGCAAGGCGCGCGTGTTCGGCGTGCAGCTCCGCGATCTCGCCGGGCTGCAGAGCCAGGGCGTCGATTTCCCGCAACTGATGGCGCAGCAGCTCCAGCCGCGAGCTGCGCTCATCGGCCGCGCTCTCGACTTCCAGGCTGCGATTGAGCAGCGTCAGCCAGACGCTGTGAGCGGCGCGAACCTGACCGGCGAGGGCGTCCAACCGGCCGTAGCTGTCGACCAGCTCGCGTTGCGTGGCCGGGCGCACCAGCGATTGAAATTCGTGCTGGCCGTGAATGTCGAACAGCAGTTCGGCCGCGCGGCTCAGTACCTGCACGGGCACGGACTGGCCGCCGAGCCAGGCGCGGCTGCGGCCGTCGCTGCCGATCACCCGCCGCAGGACCAATTCGCCCACATTCGCGACCGAATGCTCCTCGAGCAGGTGGCGCAGTTCACCGCCGGTACCGGAAATATCCATGGTGGCAGCGATGTCGGCGCGCTCGGCACCGGCGCGTACCACATCGGCGCCCGCGCGCCCGCCGGCCAGTAGTTCCAGGGCATCGACGATGATGGATTTGCCGGCGCCGGTCTCGCCGGTCAGCACCGTCAGGCCGCCGCGGAACTCCACCTCGACGCTGTCGATGATGGCGAAATCGCGGATCTGCAGGTAATGCAGCATGGCTAGCGCTCGTGTCCCCAGCCGCCCAATCCCCAGTGCAGCTTCGAGCGCAGCAGCCGGAAGTAGTCATAGCCGGGCGGATGCAGCAGCGTGATGGAGCGGCCCGCTGGTTTGATTTCCAGCCGCCCGCCGATTTTGAGTTCTCCCAGCAGGCTGGCATCGCAGGTCACCTGCGCGCTGACGTCAGCCGGTCCATTGAGCTGGATGTCAATGCGCGAATCGCCGGGAACCAGGATGGGGCGATCGGACAGCGTGTGCGGGCAGATGGGCGCCACCACCAACACGTTGAGCCGCGGCTCGACGATCGGTCCGCCGCACGAGAGGGCATAGCCGGTGGAGCCGGTGGCGGTGGCGACCACCAGGCCGTCGCCGCCGTGGGAATTGACGTAGTGGCCGTCGATGCGCGTTTCGAAGTCCAGCATGCGTCCGGTTTCCAGCCGATTGAACACCACATCGTTCAAGGCAAAATGGAACACTTCCGCACCCTGCGGCGACAGCAGCCGCGCCTGCAGCAGCGGCCGCTGGTCGGGTTCGCATTCGCCGCTCAGCACGGCGTTGACGCAACTGACCATGTCCTGCGGCATCACATCGGTGAGGAATCCCAGGCGCCCACGGTTAATGCCCAGCAGCGGGATGTCATGTTCCGCCACCAGGCCGGCGGCGTACAACAATGTGCCATCGCCGCCAATGGCGATCATCAGATCGGCCCGCTCAATGAATTGCTCCAGCGGCAGTGCGCGCACGCCGGGCGGAAGGTTCGCGGCCGCGCCATCCAGCGGCGCCAGCACTTCGAGCTGCCGCGACAGCAGCTCGGGCACCAGCGCCTGGGCGCATTCGGCCACCCGTGGGTCCTGGAATTTGCCGACCAGGACGCAGGTGCGTATCGGCGTATGCATGATGGGGCGTGAGGCCTTATGAGTGCGGCGATGCGCCGTATCAGTTCCCGGACGCTGTTGTAGCATGGCGGCAGCTGGGCGGCCACGCGCGAACTTGCCATATTGTGCAATTCCGGGCCGGTCGACGATGCTTGACGAGGCCGCGCTGCACTGATTAGCTCGGGTTCCAAGGATGCCACCGGACAATAAAGACGACGGACTGAACGAGCGCGCCCAACGCCTGCTGCGCGTGCTGGTGCAGAGCTATATTCGCGATGGCGCGCCGGTGGGCTCAAGAACGTTATCGCGTGATTCCGGTTTGACGCTGAGTTCCGCCACCGTGCGCAACGTCATGTCCGATCTGGAGAGCCTGGGCTTCGTCACCTCGCCGCACACCTCGGCCGGACGGGTGCCCACCGATAAGGCCTACCGTTTCTTCGTCGATTCGCTGCTGCGGGCGCAGATGCCGGCGGATGCCCTGGGGCTGGAGGAGATACGGCGCCAGCTCGATCTGCCATCCGACAGCTCCAAATCACTGGTGGCCACCGCCTCGCAGCTGCTGTCCAACATCACCCATCTGGCCGGCGTGGTGACCTTGCCGCTGACGCAGGCGGCATCGCTGACGCAGATCGAATTCCTGGCCCTGTCGGAGAACCGGGTGCTGGTGGTGCTGGTGCTGAACGACCGCGAGGTGCAGAACCGCATCATCCAGCTGGAGCGCCACTACTCGTCCGAGGAGTTGCGGCGCGCCGCGAATTTTCTCAACGAGCACTGTGCCGGCCGCACCCTGCCGCAGATCCACACCGAGCTGGTGCAGCAGCTCAAGGACACGCACGAGACCCTGAACCAGGTAATGCTCGATGCCATTGCCATGGCGCAGCGGCTGTTTGCTCAGAGCAGCGCCTCGGAAGAATTCGAATACGTGATCGCCGGTGAGACCAATCTCATGGAGCCCGGCGAGCGGGCCAATGTCGACAAGCTCAAGCGCCTGTTCGAGGCATTCAACGAGAAGCGCGACATCCTGCATTTGCTGGATCAGAGTCTGAAGGCCGATGGCATTCAGATATTCATCGGCCAGGAGTCGGGCTACGGCATCCTGGATGACTACAGCGTCGTGACCGCGCCCTATAGTTCCGACGAGGGCGTCATGGGCGTGATCGGCGTGATCGGCCCGACCCGCATGGCTTACGAACGGGTGATTCCGATCGTTGATTTGACTGCGAAAGTTCTCAGTTCGGCCTTGAATTTGCGGCGTTGAACGCCATGTAACGGGGAGCTGCCGGCCACGGCTGCTGGGGGTCTGTTGAGCTTTATTTCGTAGGTTACTGATATAACTGAGTATTAGTCATGGGCGAAGCGATGGAAGACAACCTGGCGGGCGATCCGGGCGCCGACCCTCAGGCACTGCGTGCAGCCTTGGCGCAGGCGGAGGAGAGCGCGCGCCAGCAGCGCGAGCAGTATCTGCGCGGCGCGGCCGAGCTGGACAATGTGCGCAAACGGGCGCAGCGCGATATCGAAAGTGCGCACCGGTATGCGCTAGAGCGCTTTGCCACCGAACTGCTGCCGGTGCTCGACAGCCTGGAGCTGGGTGTGCGTACCGGCACGGCGAGTGATCCGCAGAGCCTGATCGCGGGCCAGCAGGCGACATTGAAGCTGCTGGAGCGCGCGTTCGAGAAGTTCGACATCACCAAGATCGATCCCAGCGGCCAGCGCTTTGATCCCACCCTGCACGAGGCCGTGCTGATGCAGGAATCCCCCGAGGCGGCGCCGAATTCGGTGCTTCAGGTGGTGCAGTCGGGCTATGACCTCAATGGCCGATTGCTGCGCCCGGCGCGCGTGGTGGTGGCGAAGGCGCCATCGGAACCGGCTTGAAACCAAGGCCCCGAACCCAATTTAGAACGATCTAAGCGAATTTTTCTGGAGTCTGACTCATGAGCAAGGTAATCGGCATCGATCTGGGCACCACCAATTCGTGCGTGGCGATCATGGAAGGCGGCAAGCCGCGCGTGATCGAGAACAGCGAGGGCGATCGCACCACGCCGTCGATCGTCGCTTTCACCAAGGACGACGAGGTGCTGGTGGGGCAATCGGCCAAGCGTCAGGCGGTCACCAATCCGCAGAACACATTGTTTGCGGTCAAACGCCTGATCGGACGCAAGTTCGATGACGAAGTGGTGCAGAAGGACATCAAGATGGTGCCCTACAAGATCGTCAAGGCCGAGAACGGCGACGCCTGGGTGGACGTGCATGGCAAGCAGATGGCGCCGCCGGAGATTTCCGCGCGCGTGCTCATGAAAATGAAGAAGACTGCCGAGGATTATCTGGGTGAGCCCGTGACCGAAGCGGTGATCACCGTACCGGCGTATTTCAACGACTCGCAGCGCCAGGCGACTAAGGATGCCGGACGCATTGCCGGCCTGACGGTCAAACGCATCATCAATGAGCCGACCGCGGCCGCGCTGGCCTATGGACTGGACAAACAGGGTGCGGACCGCAAGATCGCGGTCTATGACCTGGGCGGCGGCACCTTCGACATCTCGATCATCGAGATTGCCGAGGTGGATGGCGAGCGTCAGTTCGAGGTGCTCTCCACCAATGGCGACACCTTTCTCGGTGGCGAGGACTTCGACCATCGCGTAATCAATTTTCTCGCCGATGAATTCCTGAAGGAGTCGGGTGTCGATGTGCGGCGCGACCCGCTGGCCATGCAGCGCCTGAAAGAGGCGGCGGAAAAGGCAAAGATCGAGCTGTCATCCAGCCAGCAGACCGATGTGAATCTGCCGTACATCACGGCCGATGCCGCGGGCCCGAAGCATCTGAACGTCAAGCTCACGCGCTCCAAGCTCGAGTCGCTGGTGGATGACCTGCTGCAGCGGACCATCGGCCCGTGCCGGGTCGCGCTCAAGGACGCCGGCCTGGAGGCCAAGGACGTCGCCGAGGTGATTCTGGTCGGCGGCCAGACCCGCATGCCGCTGACGCAGAAGTACGTGCGTGATTTCTTCGGCAAGGAGCCGCGCAAGGACGTCAATCCGGACGAGGCCGTGGCCGTGGGCGCCGCGGTGCAGGCCGGCGTGCTCGCCGGTGAAGTCAAGGATGTGCTGCTGCTGGATGTGACGCCGCTGTCGCTGGGCATCGAGACCCTCGGTGGCGTCATGACCAAGCTGATCGAGAAGAACACCACTATTCCGACCAAGGCGGCCAATACCTTCTCGACCGCGGATGACAATCAGACGGCGGTCACCATCCACGTGTTGCAGGGTGAGCGCGAGCGCTCGCAGGACAACAAGTCGCTGGGCAAATTCGATCTGACCGATATCCCGCCGGCGCCGCGCGGCATGCCGCAGGTGGAGGTGACCTTCGACATCGATGCCAACGGCATCCTGAACGTATCGGCCAAGGACAAGGCCACTGGCAAGGAGCAGCGCATCGTGATTCGCGCCTCGAGCGGCCTGAGTGACGATGAGATCAAGCGCATGGTCAAGGACGCCGAGGCGCACGCGGCCGAGGATCGCAAATTCCGCGAACTGGTCGAGACTCGCAACCGTGCCGATGCCATGGTGCATGGCGTGGAGAAGGCGCTGAAGGATCTGGGCGACAAGGTGACCGGCGATGAGCGCGCTAAGGCCGAGTCGGCGCTGGGCGATCTGCGCTCGGTGCTCAAGTCGGACGACAAAGAGGCGATCGAGAAGAAGACCGAAGCTCTGGCGCAGGCCTCGAGCAGCGTGATGCAGCGGGCCCATAGTGCCAACCAGCCTCCCGGCGAGGGCGGTGGCGGACAGGGCGGCCCTGCCGGCGGCGACACGGGCGCAGGCGCTTCGGCCGGCGGCGCCAAGTCCGAGGAAAATGTGGTTGATGCGGAATTTGAGGAAGTGCAGGACAAGGGCCGCCGGGCCTCCTGAGGCTAACTGGGTTCGATGACAAGGCCGTCAGGCGCGTAGGCGCCTGACGGCGTTTGCGCGTGCGGCGGGAACGAGGACTACCACAGGGACTCATGGCGAAACGCGACTATTACAAGGTGCTCGATCTGGCTCGCAATGCCAACGAGTCGGAAGTCAAGAAAGCCTACCGCCGGCTGGCGATGAAATTTCACCCGGATCGCAATCCGGGCGACCACGACGCGGAAGAGAACTTCAAGGAGGCCAAGGAAGCCTATGAAGTGCTCTCGGACACCCAGCGGCGCGCGGTCTACGACCAGTACGGACACGCCGGCATCGAGGCCAGCCGCAATGCGCATTCGGGCGCTTCGGGCTTTAGCGGCGCCGAGGCCTTCAGTGACATTTTCGGCGATGTGTTCGGCGACATCTTCGGCGGCGGCCGCCGCGGTGGTGGCGGCCCGCAAGT
>DASXLF010000607.1:0-6235 GCA_036496405.1 Steroidobacteraceae bacterium
CGTGGGTTATTCGGCCTCACAGAAACTGGTGCTCAACGGCAACCTCAGCGACAGCAACTTCTTCGGCGGCGGCGATTTTGTCTCGCTCAACGTCGATTCCGGGGCGTTCAATAAAGTCTTCAGCTTCAGTCAGACCGATCCCTACCGCACGGTCGACGGGTTGTCGCGCACGATCTCGCTGAGCTATCGCGACTCCACTCAGTTCGTGTCTGAATCCTCGTCCTTCAGTTCCAAGAATCTGGCCCTGGGGTTCACCTACGGCTACCCGATCAGTGAGTTTCAGGGCGTCAGCGCCGGCCTTTCGCTGCAGCGCATCGACCTGCTCACCTTTGCAGCGCAGAGCGCACTGCAGGCGGTCGCCTGGGTGCAGGCCAACGGTCATCCCTATACCACTGAGTCGGTGTCCACCTTCATCGAGCCCGACGGCACCACCACCACGGCCAGCACCGCGTTGCTGGGCTCGCGCTATACCACACTGGAGGTAACCGCCGGCTGGCAGTACGACTCGCGCAATCGCGCACTGTTCGCCGATCGCGGCATACGAAACGCCATAAGTTTCACCATCGTTCCGCCGGGCACGGATGTGCGTTACTTCATTGCCAACTACCAGTTCTCCGGCTACCTGCCCTTGTGGCGACGCTTCATCCTGTCGGAAGCGATTTCGGCCGCTTATGGCAAGGGTATCGGCGGCACGGTCGGTTTGCCGCCCTATAAGCGCTTCTATGCCGGTGGCCCCGACACCGTGCGTGGTTACACCGAGGACACCCTCGGGCCGGTGGACTCCAACGGCAACCCCTATGGCGGCAACATGCTGCTGGTCTCGCGTACCGAGCTGCTGCTGCCGGTGCCGGAGAAGTGGCAGACCACCGCCCGCGTCAGCGTGTTTTATGACATGGGCAACGTGTTTTCCAACGACGGCACCAGGTATCTCGGGGAGGACCTGCAAACCCCCGTCAATTACAATTTCAGCTATCATGGCCTGCGGGATTCCACCGGTCTTTCGGTGCAATGGCTTGCGCCGTCGCTGGGAATCTTCCGGTTCAGCTATGGAATCGCGCTCAACGCATCCAGAGGCAACAGCATCGACTTCCCCGACCGAACCGAGGGCTTTCAGTTCTCAGTCGGTCAGTCGTTCTAAGCAGGAGCAGGCATGAGTCGTCGTTCGCGCAACGTCGTATTAGTGGGAGCCTTGGCCCTGGCAGCCGCCACCGCCCCGGCATGGGCCGACCTGAAGATCGGGGTCGTGCAATATGCGCGGCTGATGCAGGAATCGCCGCAGGCCAAGGCCGCGCAGGAGGCCTTGCGCGGTGAGTTCGCGGGCAAGCAGAAGGAACTGCAGACGCAGCAGGCCTCGCTCAAAGCCAAAGAGGACTCGCTGCAAAAGGATGGCGCGACCATGACTGTGGACCAGCGCACCAAGGTCGAGAAGGATCTGCGCGACGGCAATCGCGAGCTGCAGCAGAAAGTCCAGGAATACCAGGACGATTTCAACGCCCGGCAGAACGAAGAACTCTCCAAGCTGCAGAAGGCGCTGGTCGAGGAAGTTCAGACCTACGCCTCGGGGGAGAAGTTTGACCTGGTGCTGGCAGACGGCGTCATATTCGCCAGCCCGTCGCTCGACATCACTCCGCAGGTGCTCGCGGCACTGCAGGCGCATGGCGTACGCACTCCAGCGCCGGCTGCCGGCTCCGGCAACTCGGGCGGTTCGACGCCCAAGCCGGCAACGCCGCCGAAAGGCAAGTAGCGATCCTCGCTCATGAGCATCGCGCTCGGCGAGCTCGCGGTGCGTTTCGGCTGCGAACTGCGCGGAGACCCCGAGCTACGCATACAGGCCGTGGGCTCGCTGAGCTCAGCCGGGCCCGGCACGCTGAGCTTTCTGTCCAATCCGAAACTCGCCTCGCAGCTGCAGCACACGCGCGCCGCGGCGGTGGTGATCGATGCGCGCAGCGCCGCGAACTGTCCGGCGGCCGCCCTGATCAGCCCGAATCCGCACGCACTGTTCGCCCGCATCGCCAGCCTGCTATACCCCGAACCCGCGCCCGTCCCGGGGATTCATCCCAGCGCGGTGGTCGATCCGTCGGCACGCATCGATGCCAGCAGTGAAATTGGCGCGCACGCGGTGGTGGCCGCCGGCGCCGTGATTGGCGCGCGCTGCCTGATCGGTCCGGCATGCCTGATCGGGCCGCACGTGAGCATGGGTGCTGACTGCCGCCTGGTGGCGCGCGTCACGTTGGCACAGCACTCGCAGCTGGGCGAACGGGTACTGATTCACGCCGGCGCGGTGATCGGTGCCGACGGGTTCGGTTACGCGCGCGAAGGCGAGCGCTGGCTCAAGGTGCCGCAGATCGGCGCCGTGCGCATCGGCGATGACGTCGAGATCGGCGCCAACACCACCATCGATCGCGGCGCCATCGACGATACGGTGCTGGCCGAGGGCGTGAAGCTCGACAACCAGATACAAGTGGGCCACAACGTGCAGATCGGCGCGCATACCGCGATCGCCGCCTGCACCGGCATTTCCGGCAGTACTCGCATCGGTGCGCGCTGCATGATCGGCGGTGGCTGCGGCTTTGCTGGCCATATCGTCATCGGCGACGATGTGGTCATTACCGGAATGGCCATGGTGTCGCATTCGATCAACGAGCCGGGCGTGTATTCCAATGGCATTCCGATCGAGCCGGCGCGGCGCTGGCGACGGGTGGTGGCGCGGCTGAAGCTGCTCGCCGACCGGGACGTGCGCGCCGACCAGAGCCACGGCAAGGATTCAGCGGACGAACAGGAACAGGACGATGAGTGACCCGATCACGCTTGATATCAACGGCATCATGCGGACACTGCCGCACCGCTATCCCTTTCTGCTGGTCGATCGGGTAATCGAGTGCGTGCGGGGCGAGAGCATCCGCGCGCTCAAGAATGTCACCGTCAACGAGCCGTTCTTCACCGGGCACTTTCCCCACCGGCCAGTGATGCCGGGGGTGATCATCATCGAGGCGCTGGCGCAGGTGGCCGGCTTGCTGGCGTTCCTGTCGGCTGACGAGATTCCTGACGACAACACACGCTTCTATTTCGTGGGTATCGACAAGGCGAGGTTTCGCCGGCCGGTGGAACCGGGCGATCAGCTGATCCTGCAGGCCCGTTTTGAACGCAGCTTCAAAGGCATCTGGCGGCTGGAGACCGCGGCGGAGGTGGCTGGCAAGGAAGTCGCCCACGCGCAGATCATGATCGCTCCCGATCTCAAGGGCAGCGCCACGACGCTCGGGGAGTTGCCGTGATCGATGCCACCGCGATCGTGGCGGCCGGCGCGCGCCTGGCCGCCGGTGTCGAAGTCGGTCCATTCACGGTGATCGGTCCGGACGTGATCATCGGTCCGCGATGCTGGATCGGGCCGCACGCCATCATCACCGGGCAGACCACCATGGGCGCGGACAATAAGGTGTTCCCGTATGCCTCCATCGGCAGCGAGCCGCAGGACAAGAAATACGGCGGCGGCCCGACGCGTCTGCAGATTGGTGATCGCAATGTGTTCCGCGAATTTTGCACCATCAACCGTGGTGCTACGCCGGATCAAGGCCTGACGCGCATCGGCGACGACAATCTATTCATGGCATATACCCACGTCGCTCACGATTGCACGCTCGGCAACAACATCGTCATGGTCAACTATGCCGGACTCGCCGGCCACGTAGAGCTGGGCGACTGGGTGATCCTCAGCGGCTATACCGGCGTGCATCAGTTCTGCAAGATCGGCGCGCACGCCTTCACTGCCGCCTTGTCCGGTGTTACACGTGACGTGCCGCCCTACATCATGGCGGTGGGACAGCCGGCGGTGCCGCATTCCATCAACAGCGAAGGACTCAAGCGCCGCGGCTTCTCGCCGGAGCAGATTCGCAACCTGCGCCAGGCTTACCGCATCCTGTATCGCAGCGATCTGCCGCTGGCGGCGGCCGCGCAGCAACTGGCTGTCCTGGCAGCCACGCAACCGGAGCTGGTGCCGCTGGTGGAATTCATCGGCTCCTCGGAACGCAGCCTGATTCGCTGATGGCCAGCCTGCGCGTGGCGATGGTCGCCGGTGAGAGTTCCGGCGATGCGCTCGGCGCTGCGCTGATCCAGGCATTGCGTGAACGCGTGCCCCATTGCAGGGTCACCGGGGTTGCCGGACCACAGATGCGGTTGGCGGGCTGCGCCCCGCTGGCCGATGCCCATGAGCTGGAGGTGATGGGGCTGTTCGAAGTGCTGCCCCGTCTGCCGCGCTTGCTGCGACTGCGCTCGCGGCTGGTGCGCGAAATCGCCGCGTTCGAGCCGCACGTGTTCATCGGCGTGGATTACCAGCAATTCAACCTTGGGCTGGCGCGGCGACTGAAGGCGCGTGGCCTCACCACCGTGCAGTACGTGAGTCCGCAGGTCTGGGCCTGGCGTCAGGGACGCGTGCGCACGATCGGACGCGCCTTCGACCTGGTGCTGTGCCTGCTGCCGTTCGAACCGCCGTTCTACCGCGACCACGCCGTTGGTGCGCAATTCGTCGGCCATCCGCTGGCCGACCAGATCCCCATGCAAGGCGATCGCGCCGGCGCGCGCACGGCGCTGGACCTGGACGCCAGTTCGCCAGTGCTGGCACTGTTGCCCGGAAGCCGCGTCAACGAAGTGCGGCGACTGGCGCCGGCATTCATCCGCGCCGCCGCACTGCTCAGCGCCCGACGCCCGTTACTACAGGTCATCGCGCCCATGGCCGGACCGGCGGCGCGGGACGAATTCGAACGGGCGCTGCCGGCGTCAGCGACCGGACTGCGCGTCAGGATCCTCGACAGTCAGGCGCGCGTGGCGCTGACGGCCGCGGACGTCGCGCTTGTAGCCTCCGGCACGGCGACGCTCGAAGCGTTGCTGTGCCGCTGTCCGATGGTGGTCGGCTACCGCTTCAGTGCCGTCACGGCGCTGCTGGTGCGCGCGCTGGACCTGGTGCAGGTACCGTACTTCTCCTTGCCGAATCTGCTGGCCGACGAGGCGCTGGCGCCAGAGTTCCTGCAGGAGGGCGTGCAACCCGAGCCCATGGCGCGGGCGCTGGAACAATTGCTCGACGATGCTGCGCGCCGCCGCTATCTTCAGGGCCGGTTCGATGCCATTCATCAGTCATTGCGTCAAGATGGCGCAGCACTGGCGGCGTCGGCTGTGCTTCAATTGCTGCGCGAGCGCACCGGGAGGGATTGGGGCATTGAACATGCTGATCGCGGGAGTCGATGAAGCCGGGCGCGGGCCGCTCGCCGGACCCGTGGTTGCCGCGGCCGTGATCCTGGATCCGCGGCGACCGATTCGCGGGCTGCGTGATTCCAAGCAGCTCACGCCCGAACGACGCACCGTGCTGGCGCTGCGCATTCGCGAGCGCGCCCTGGGCGTGGCGGTGGCCGAGGCCGACCATGGCGAGGTCGATCTGTTCAATATTCTGCAGGCCACATTGCTGGCCATGAAATGGGCGCTGCTCGGACTGCCACAGCGCCCGACGCACGTAATAATTGACGGCAACTGTGCGCCACAACTACATGATTGCTTTGGCGATTGCACCGTGAAAACGGTCATTGGCGGTGATGATCTCGTGCCCTGTATCAGCGCCGCGTCGATAATCGCCAAGACGCATCGCGATGCCCTGATGCGGCAAATGGATCAGGTGCATCCGGGTTACGGCCTGGCGACTCATTTCGGCTACGCCACGCGCATGCACCTGGTGGCCTTGGCGCGGTTGGGTCCGTCGCCGATTCATCGCCGCAGTTTCAATCCATTGCGCAGTTGGCTGTCCGGCGAATTACCTTTCGGACGCTTGCCTGCCGGCATGTCGCTCTGCGAATCTCCGGCCTCGATCGGGTGCGATTGACTTCATGGAACCGGCGATGACATCGGCATTCGTTCATCTGCGACTGCACACCGAATTCTCCTTGAGCGACAGCGTGGTGCGGGTCCCGGAACTGATCGCGGCAGTGGCCGCCGAGCGCATGCCGGCGGTGGCGCTGACCGATCAATGCAATCTGTTCGCGATGGTGAAGTTCTATCGCGCCGCCGTGGCGCGCGGCGTGCAACCGATCATTGGTGTCGATCTGCAATTGCGCGAGCCGGAGGACAAGCACGGCGCCTCGCGTCTGACGCTGCTGTGCCAGAACGACATCGGTTATCGCAATCTGGCGCGCCTGGTCAGTCGCGCCTACCTCGAGGGTCAGTCCAGCAATGGTATGCCGCTGGTCGACCGCCGCTG
>DASXLF010000608.1:0-24044 GCA_036496405.1 Steroidobacteraceae bacterium
TCTGGGAGCACCGCGGATTGTGGATCGCGCCGCTGTGCGTGGCCGCTGCCTTGCTGGCGGCGGCGGCGATATTCGGACATTCGCTGTTGCTGAACGTGGATTGGAGCGCCGCTTCCGCCACGGCGGCCGCCGGCGTGTCGCCAATCTCCCAAATCGTTCAGGCCGGATGGTCCATGGCCTTCTATGTCACCGCCGTGATTCTGGCGGGCAGTTATTTCGTCGACTGTCTCTATGGCGAACGGCGCGATCGCAGCATCCTGTTCTGGAAGTCTCTGCCGGTTTCCGACACACAAACGGTGTTGGTGAAATTCCTGGTGGGACTGGTGATCCTGCCCATCGGCAGCTTCCTGCTGGCCGCGCTTACCGGCCTGCTGGGCAGCGCCATCCTGGCGCTGCGTCATCACGCCGCGCTGCCTGGAGGATTGCGGTGGTGGGACGCGCTGGATTGGCTGCGCCTGCAGGCGGCCATGCTGTACGCCGTGGTCGCGACCCTGCTCTGGTATGCACCGTACGCCGCCTACCTGATGCTGGCATCAGCCTGGGCGCGGCGCTCGCCCTACGTCTGGGCCCTGATCCCACCCATATTGCTCGCCTTCCTGGAGCGGCTGTTATTCGGCACCCGCTACGTGACCCGTATCATAGGCCGCAGCTTCAGTGAACTCATGAACCTGGCATTCACCCATGACTCGGGTGCGGTGTCTGCTGGCGGCAGCCACCTGTTCTCGGATTTTCCGAACCCGGCGGCGTTGCTCGCGAGCCCGCAGCTATGGTTGGGCCTGTTGGCCGCCGCGCTGATGCTGGTGCTGGCGATATGCCTGCGCCGTTACCGGGATGATTCCTGAAGCGCCGATGAAACTCATCTCCTCCAGATGGACGTTCTTCTACAAACGCGTGTTTCCACTGCTATGGTTCGGCTTGCTGGCATTCATCGTGGTCTGCCTGCTGTTCGCAGGACGCTCCAGTCTTCATCCGCTACCCTTGCCGGCGCTGCTGGTGCCGCTGGCCATGGCGGCGCTGGGTTACGCGGTGATGCGGCAACTGGTGTTTGATCTGACCGATCAGGTGTGGGATGAAGGCGATGCTCTGCTGATCAGAAATGCCGGCCGCGAACAGCGCGTCCCCCTCAACACCATCATCAACGTCGGCTATTCGATTATGACCAGGCCCGAACGCGTGACCCTGACGCTCAGGGATCCGGGCGCCATGGGCAAGGAGATCACCTTCAGTCCGCCATCCCGGTTTCTGCCGTTCACACGCAGTCCCATCATCACCGAGCTCATCGAGCGCGTGGATCGGGCGCGTCTGCAAAGCCGTTGAGTGGCGCTCAGATCCGTTGCGCCCGGTCCAGGAACAGTTGCCCACTGGCTGAGGGCCGCACGCCGCGGATGCGCTTGGTGGTCAGCGACAGCCAATCGTAGAAATAGGCCGCGATAATCGGCGTCTCCTCCAGCAGCAATCGTTGGATGCGGCCGGCGGCCTCGCGCTGCGAAGCCGGGTCGAGCGCTGCGATGTAGCCGGCCACCAGCCGGTCGTAGTCGGGATTTTTGAAATGCGCGGCATTGAAGGTGCCGCGACTGCCCAATGCGGCGCTCAGAAATATATTCGGTACGCCGCGATGTGCGTAATCCTCGATGCCCATTTCGCAATCCAGCCAATCGGATTGACCGAAGGTGGCGCGACCGAAATAGGCCGACTGATCCTCGATGTTGAGCTTCAACTGCACGCCGATCTGGCGCACGGCGTTCTGAATGACCACCGCATAGTCCGGTATCTCGATGAAGCGCTCGGCCGTCAGGGTCGCCCTGAATCCGCGGCCCACTCCGGCGGCGCTCAGCAGTTCCCTGGCCTGGCTCAGATCCCGCCGCCGCTGCGGCACCTGCGGATCGGTGGCCGCGAACACCGGCGCGAACGGGCTGTCGTTGCCGGTCGCGGCCAGGCCCCGGAACAAACCCGTGACGATGGTTTCGCGGTTCAGACACAGCGCCAGCGCGCGCCGCACGCGCGCATCGGTGAATGCGCCCCTGTCGCAACGCATATGCACCTGCTGGTGGGCGCTGGACTTCAGTGCCAGCACGTTCAGCCGCGGATCCGACAGCAAAGCCTGACTGCCCTGAACTGGCGCATGCAGCAACACATCCAGCTGCTCGCCCTGCATCGCCAGGATCTGCGCCTGGATGCTGTCGTAAAAGATGAACGAAGTGCGCTCGGGCAAGGCCCGGTCACCCCAGTAGTCGGGGTTGCGAACGAACGAGGCGCGGTCCCTGGAGGCGTATCGCTCGAGCCGGAATGGCCCGGTACCCATGAAGCTGCTCTCAAAGCCGCCGTCGTAGTCCGCGGGCAGGATGATGGCGCTGTAATTGTCGGAGGAAACCAGATACGGAAAGCTGCCGTTGGGCGCGTCCAGGTGAAACTCCACGGTGACATCGTCGCTCGCCCGAGTGCCGCCTTTCGACAGCACGCCGGAAAACGCCGACAGCGCCACCGAGCCATTGGCCGGATCGGCCAGGCGATCCATGGTGGCCACCACATCGGCCGCGCTCAGTGCCCGGCCGTCGTGGAATTTCACGCCGCGCCGGATTTTGAACGTCCAGACGCTGCCGTCCTCATTGGGCTGCCAGCTTTCCGCGAGCACCGGCTGCAGATGCAGGTCCGGGCCGGAAACGGCCAGGTATTCAGCCGTCTGCGACAGCAGGCAGACGCCACCGGTATCGGCGACCGTGAGCGGATCGATCAAGCCGGCCGGCACGGTCATGCCGACGGTCACGGTCGCGCCGGGCGTGCCGTTGGCGCGAGCGGCCTGCGCCGGCGTGACGCCCCATAACGGCCCCGACAGTCCCAGCACGCTGAGGTAGCGCAGCAACTCGCGCCGGCTTATGTGGCCGCCGAGAAATTCATCAATAACTGCATTGCCGACTGCGCTGGCGCGGCGGCGCATTTCGTGGCAGGCGCCCGGCGGCGCGCGTTGCTCGCCACTCATGAGACGCGTCCGCTTTGCAGGCGCGCGAGTTCTTCCGGCGGGATGTGGCAGCGCATGGCGTGACCATCGCTGGCCGCCAGCAGCGGCGGCTCGCATTCCTCGCAGACGCGGCCGATCTTGCGCGGGCAGCGTGTGTGGAAAACGCAGCCGCGGGGCAGGTCCAATGCACTGGGCAACTCGCCCTGCAAGCGCACGCGCTCACCTTGCGCGTGCGCGTCCGGATTGGCGGACAGCAAGGCCTCGGTATAAGGATGCTGCGGTCCGGCGAAAATTGCCTCGCTGGGCCCAATTTCCATGAGTCGTCCGAGGTACAGCACGGCAATGCGATCGGCGAGGAAATTCACCACGTTCAGATCGTGGGAGATGAACAGGTAGCTGACCTGCTGTTCCGACTGCAGTGCCAGCAGCAGATTCAGAATCGCCGACTGCACCGAGACGTCCAGCGCCGACGTGGGTTCATCGCAAACCACGATGCGCGGCGCGCCAGCGAAGGCACGGGCGATACTCACGCGCTGCTGCTGTCCGCCGGACAGCCGCTTGGGCCTGTCGCGCAGATGTTGTTCGGGCAGGCGCACGGCCGAGACCAGTTTTTTCAGTCGCTGCTCGCGCCGCACCGGCGACAGTCTGAGCAGGCGCAGCGAGCGCTGCAGCAGTGTCCGCACCGTCTGCGAGCGGTTGAGCGCCGACCCCGGATTCTGAAATACGATCTGCAGCGCCTGGCGCTGCGCCGGCGTGCGCTCGTTGGTTAGAGGCTTCAGCGGCTGACCATCCAGTTCGATATCACCGCCGGCATCCGGCGCCGACAGTCCCAGCAGCAGTGCGGCCAGCGAGCTCTTGCCGCTGCCGGATTCGCCCACCAGCCCCAGTGTTTCACCCGCCCGCAGTTCCAGCGAAACCTCGTGTAGCACCCGCAGCGAGCGACCGCCGAAAACATAACTTTTGGACAGATTGCGCGCGCGCAGCAACGGCTCATCGGCAGATTGGTGCGCCTGGACCGCGGGAGCGGCCCGCACACCGGCCTGCGCGGTGTGCGGCAAGTCAGGCGCTCGTTCCGGATAGAAACAACGCGTCAGGCGGCCGCCGAGATCGAGCGCCGGCGGCACCTCGGCCTGGCAGCGATCGGTGGCATTGGCACAGCGTTCCACGAACACGCAGCGGCCGCTGCCCGCACCGATGGCGGGAGGAAAACCGGGAATTGTTTCCAGCGGTCCCTGAGTTTTGCGCCGCCCGAAGTGCGGCAGGCAGCGCAGCAGCGCTACCGTGTAGGGATGGCGCGGATCGCCGAAGACCTCGGCGTTCGATCCTTCCTCCACCAGCTCGCCCGCGTACAGCACGCCGACCTGGTCGCACATGCGGTTGATCACGGCCAGGTTGTGGCTGATGAACAGGATCGAGGTGCTGAACTCATCGCGCAGCCGCGCGATCAGGTCCAGTACCTCGGCCTCGACCGTGGCGTCGAGTCCGGTGGTGGGCTCATCGAGAATCAGCAGCGCCGGATGCTTCGACAGCGCCATGGCGATCACGATGCGTTGCTGCATGCCGCCGGACAGCTGGTGCGGATAGTTGCTCATGACGCGCCGCGGGTTGGCGATTTGCACGCGTTCGAGCATGGCGGCCACGCGCTCCTGCGCCGCCTTGCCCTTAAGTCCTCCGGAGACCTCGAACACTTCCGCCATCTGCCGGCCGATACGCAACGTGGGATTCAAGGCGCGCGCAGGATCCTGATAGACCATGGAGACGCTGCGCCGGCGTAGCTGCTGCAGCTCCGGCGGCGAGAGCGCCATCAGGTCGCGGCCGGCGACCAGGATGCGCCCGGCGCTGACGCGCCCGTTGCGTGCCAGGTAGCGCACCGCCGCCAGCGCCGCGGTCGATTTCCCGCACCCGGATTCGCCCACCAGCCCGTAAGTCCTGCCGCTGCGGATCACGAAATTCAGATCGCGCAGCGCGCGGTATTCGTGTGCGCCGACGCGGTACATCACGTCCACTTGCTCGAAGCGCAAAGCGTCATCTGGCTGCATGCTCATTGCTCAACCAGCGCCTGCAGGCCATCGGCGACCAGGTTCACGGCGATGATCAGCGAGGCCGTGGCGCCGGCGTCGAACAACACCGTCCACCAGTAACGGCCGATCAGACTGTAGTTTTCGGCTATGGCGATGCCCCAGTCGGCCGAGGGCGGCTGAATGCCGAAGCCGATGAAGCTCAGTGTGGCAACGAAGAAGATGGCGTAACCCAGCCGCACCGTCATTTCCACGATCGCCAGCGGCAGCACGTTGGGCAAAATCTCGACGAACATGATGGCGAATGCGCCGTCGCCGCGCACCCGGGCCGCGGCCACATAATCCAGTTCGACCTCGCCGAGCGTCGCCGCGCGCACGGTGCGCGCGATCAGCGGCGTGAACACGAATCCGATTACCAGCACCACGGTGAGATTGGACGTGCCGAGCGCCGCCAGTGCCATGAGCGCGACGATGACCAACGGCAGCGCCTGCAGAGCCTCGATCACGCGGCTGACGATGTCGTCGAGCGCGCCGCGGACGTAGCCCACCACCAGTCCCAGCGCGGTGCCGAGCAGTGCGCCGAGCGCCGTAGCCAGCGGCGCCACGATCAGTATGTCGCGCGCACCGACGATGACGCGTGAAAAGACATCGCGGCCCAGCTGGTCGGTGCCGAACCAATGCGCGCCGGAGGGCGCGGCCAGTGTCGCCAGCAGATCATCCGCGTACGGATCGAGCGGCGTCATTCTGCTGCCGAGCAGTGCGCACGCGATCCAGAACGACAGGATCGCCGCACCGGCCAGCAGGGTGGGCGAGCGCAGCGCCGCTCTCACATGCGCCCTGCGCGAACGCGTGGGTTGAGTGCCGAACTCAGCAGATCGGCCAGCAGCGAGGCGAGCGCGTAGATGGCGCCGACGCTCAGCACGCCGGCCTCGAGCATGGGAAAG
The DNA here is from genome assembly GCA_036496405.1 of Steroidobacteraceae bacterium. Taxonomy (GTDB): domain Bacteria; phylum Pseudomonadota; class Gammaproteobacteria; order Steroidobacterales; family Steroidobacteraceae; genus FEN-1191. The sequence goes on from DASXLF010000608.1 coordinate 5,919, forward strand.
TCCTTGGCCTTCGCCGCCGCATAGATGAGGCTGCCGATGCCGCGGTAGTGAAACAGTATCTCGACCACCACCAGTCCGCCGGCCAGATAGCCGATCAGGCTGGCCGCCACCGCGATCGTGGGCAGCAGCGCGTTGCGCAGCACATGTCGTCGCAGCACGGTCAGCCATGGCAGTCCCTTGAGCACTGCGGTGCGGGTGTAGTCGGCATCGAGCGCCTCGATGGTACCGGCGCGCGTTATGCGCGCCAGGTAGCCGAAATAGATCAGTACCGGCGGCAACGACGGCAGAATCAGATAGCGGATCTGAGTCAGGGCTCCGGCGCCTTCCGGCCAATCCGCCGACATCGGCAGCCAACGCAGCCACACACCGAAGATCAGGATCAGTACGATCGAGGAGATGAATTCAGGCACCACGCCGAGCGTCTGCCCGAGCAGCACCAGACTGCGATCGCTCCAGCGCCCCACGCGCAGCGCCGCCAGTACGCCACCGGCGATTCCCAGCGGCACCACCAGGAAGAACGCCAGGGAAGCGAGTTTCAATGAATTGAGCAATGCCCCGGCGACGAACGGTGCCACGGGCGCGCGGTAGGTGAAGGAGCGGCCCATGTCGCCGGCGATGAAGTGTGAGACCCAGTCCCAGTATTGAACCGGCAGCGCGCGGTCCACGCCCGCCTGATGGTTGAACGCAGCCACCGATCGGGCGTCGGCCAGAGGGCCGAGAACCGCGCGCCCGACATCGCCCGGCAGCAGCTGTCCGGCCAGGAACACAATCACCGACACTAGGGCGAGCGTAATGATCGACAACAGCGCGCGCTTGGTCAGGAATCTGAGCATCAGGCAAAACATGTTAGCGCAGACGGGCCGGCGCCAGACTGATAGCATCGCCGGCCATGTTCATTACGGCGCGGCGCAACGCCGAGGAGCTGTGCCTCGAGTTGCAGGGGGAGTGGCGGGCCACGCAGTCCGCGATCATCGAGGCCGAACTCAACGCCATCGATCTCAGCGGCGCGCGCAGCGCGCGGGTGGCCGCCGGCAGCTCGCACCTGGATCTGTCGGGCGCCTGGCTGCTGCACGATTTTCTCGAGCGGGCGCGCAAGGCCGGTCTAAGTCCGCGCTTCGACGGTGCCACGCCCACGGCGCTGACGCTGGTGGAGCGTACCTACACGGGCGAGATCCCGGCGCACGCCGACGGCACGGAGTGGCTCGACCCGGAGCAGGCGGTGGAGAGCATTGGTCGGCGTGCGGTGCGCGGCTGGCGCAGCACCGTGGCCGGCCTGGAATTTGTCGGCCGTGTTTGCCTGGCGCTGCTGCGGGCGCTGACCAGTCTTCGCAGGCTGCGGCCGATCGCGGTGGCGCGTCATATCTACGACACCGGCATCACCGCCATCCCGATTGTGTCATTGGTCGGCTTTCTGATCAGCGTGATTCTGGCCTACATGGGTGCCCAGGAGCTCAGCAAGTTCGGCGCCGACATTTTCGTTGTCGACCTGGTGACCGTGGGGGTGCTGCGCGAGCTGGGTGTACTGCTCACGGCGATCATCGTCGCCGGCCGTTCGGGCAGTGCCTTTGCCGCCGAGATCGGCGCCATGCAGCTCAACGAAGAAGTCGATGCACTACATGCCACGGGTATCGATCCGATTGAGGCGCTGGTGGTGCCACGAGTGCTGGCGCTGCTGATCGCGCTGCCCCTGCTGACCATCGCCGCCGATCTGGTCGGCCTGGTCGGCGGCGGCCTGTTGTGTCACTCGCTGCTCGACATGTCGATGCTGCAGTACCTGAACCGCGCCCAGGGCGCGATTGCAGCCACCACTTTCTGGACCGGGCTGATCAAGGCCCCGGTATTCGCCGGTCTGATCGCCATAACCGGTTGCGCCTGCGGTATGCGCGTGCGCGGCTCCTCGCGCGAACTCGGGCGCCTGACCACGCTGGCGGTAGTGGTCTCGATTTTTTCCGTGATCGTGGCCGATGCCCTGTTCGCGGTACTGTTCATGAAGCTGGACATCTGATGACCGCGATCCTGGAAGTGACCGGCATCGTCACGCGCTTCGGTTCCCAGACCGTGCATGATGGTCTCGATATGCAGGTCCAGGAAGGCGAAGTGTTCGGCGTCATCGGCGGCTCCGGCGCCGGCAAATCGGTGTTGTTGCGTACCATCCTGGGGCTGCGCCGGCCGGACGCCGGCACGGTGCGTTTTCTGGGACGCGATCTGCATCAGCTCAGTGCCGCCGAACTGCATGCGTTGAAGGCCAGCTACGGTGTGACCTTTCAGGAAGGCGCGCTGTTCAGCGCGCTCAGCGTGCAGGAGAACGTGCAGGTGCCGATGCTCGAGCACCTGCGGCTCTCGGAACGCACGCTGGAAGAACTGGCGCTGCTCAAGGTGCGCCTGGTAGGGCTGCCGCTGGATGCGGCCGTGAAGTTTCCCTCGCAACTTTCCGGTGGCATGATCAAGCGCGCAGCGCTGGCCCGGGCGCTGGCGCTGGATCCGCTGCTGCTGTTTCTCGATGAACCGACCACCGGGCTCGATCCGATCAGCGCCGCGGCTTTCGACGAACTGTTGATTTACCTGCGGCGCGAGCTGAAGCTCACGGTAGTCATGATCACCCACGACCTGGACACTATCTTCCGCACCTGCAACCGCGTCGGTGTCATCGTCGATGGCAAAATGATCAGCGATACGCTGCCAGGCATCGTCAAGAACCCCAATCCCTGGATACAGGCGTATTTCGGGGGCGAGCGTGCGCGGGAGCGCACAGGGCGGGCGCATGGAGCGTGAAGCAAACTACGTGGCGGTCGGAATTTTCGTACTACTGATGGTGGTCATGGGGGTGCTGTTCGTCTATTGGTACTCCGATAGCCGCGATCACCGCAATTACCAGCGCTACGAGATTTATTTCGACGGCACGGTCAGCGGCCTGTCGGAAGGCGGCCCGGTGCGCTATCTCGGCGTCGATGTGGGGCGTGTGCAGCGCATACGCATCGATCCGCGCGCCGCCAATCGCGTCCAGGTCGTGGCCCAGATCGATGCCACCACGCCGATCTCGGATCAGACGCTGGCGCAGCTATCGTTGCAGGGGGTGACCGGATTGCTCTACATCGATCTGGAACAGGAGCAAGACAGCGACCGCGGCCGGCGCATCCTCGCCATGGTGCCGAGCGAGAACTATCCGGTCATCCGCTCCGCGCATTCCGATCTGGATCAATTCCTGAGCAGCCTGCCGAATCTGACCGCGCGCCTGAACGACCTGGTGGATCGGGCCTCGCGCATGCTGTCCGATGGCAATATCCAGTCCGTGGGCCGCATCGTCGGTAATCTCGACCAGGCGTCGGCCGGCTTTCCGCGCACCGCACGCAATATCAATACCCTGGTGGATACGCTCAATGAGGACACGCAGGACGCCAGGCGGTTGATCAACGATCTGCACGCGTCCACTCAGACCGCGAGCGTGGATTTTCTGGCGGCAATGCAGAAGTTCCGCGCCACCAGCGACAATCTGCTCAGCACAAGCCACACCCTCGACTTGGTCGCGAGCCAGAATCGCGATCAGATCAACAGCTTCGTGAGCCAGGGACTGCCGCAGGTGGAAGCGTTGCTGCGCGATAGCCGCGCCGCCGCGCAGCAGATCAGCGAACTCTCGCGTGGCCTGCGCGAGAACCCGTCGCGCCTGTTTTATCAGCCGGTGGCCAACGGCGTGACCATACCGCCATGAGGATACGCATGCGAATGGCGCCGGCGATGATGGTGGTGACGGCCGTGATGGTTTTGCCGGCTCTGACGGCTTGTTTCAGCGGCCTGAACAGCAAGCTACCGGCTCAGCAGCGCTACGTGCTGCAGCCAGCAGTGGCGACACCGCCGGCAGCGGCAGCGGCTCGCACCGGCAGCGTAGAGGTACTGCGGCCGAGCGCCGCGGCCGGCCTCGGTGGCGACGGCATCGCGGTGCTGCGCCCCGGTGCGCGTCTGGACTACTACAGCAATGCGCGTTGGGCCGGCGATGCTCCCTCGACGCTGCAGGCGCTGGTGATCGAGAGCTTGCGCAATGCCGATCGCTTCGCGACGGTGGAGTCCGATTCCGGGCCGTTCGCCTCGCAGTACATCCTGGGCCTGGAACTCGAGCACTTCGAGGCCCAGTATCGCGGCGACGGTCCGCCGTCGATCGAACTGACCCTGGTATGCAGCCTGGGGCGGCGCAGCGATCGCACGGTCATCGTCAGCTTTACCGCCCACAGCTCGGTGCAGGCGGATGCCGATCGCATGCAGGCCGTGATCGCCGCCTTCGAGCAGGCAACGGCTCAGGCGCTGGCGCAGGTGACCGCTAATATCGGGCCGCCGACCGCCGCCGCGGCGCCCTAGCGCATGGTGACCATTTCCTCGGCGCTGGTCGGATGAATCGCGACCGTGTCGTCGAAATCGCGCTTGGTGGCGCCCATGCGAACGGCCACCGCGAAGCCCTGCAGCATCTCGTCCGCGCCGTCGCCGATCACGTGAATACCGATGATTTTCTTGTCCGCGCCTAGCGTCACCATCTTCATGGCGGTACGTGGCTTGCGTCCCGTGAACACGTGGTACATCGGCACGAAGCTGGTCTGATAGGTCTCCACCGCCTCGCCATAGCGGCGCCTGGCGTCCTCCTCGCTCAGTCCGACGCTGCCGATCGGCGGATGGCTGAACACCACCGTTGGAATATTCTCGTAATCGAGCTTGCGCTCGGGCTGGCCGCCGAACAGACGGTCGGACAGACGTCGTCCGGCGGCAATGGCCACCGGCGTGAGGCCGGCATGCTGGGTGATATCGCCGATGGCATACAGGTGCTCGACGCTGGTGCGCTGGAACTCATCGACGATCACATGGCCACCGGCATCCAGTTCCACCGGCAGCGTCTCCAGACCCATGCCGATGGTGGCCGGCGTGCGCCCCACCGCCCAGATGACGCAGTCGAACGGGCCGAATACGCGGCCATCCTTGACGTGCAGCTGCAGCGCGCCGGCCGCGTCACGCTCGAGCGCCTTCGGTACCGCATGGGTGACGATCTGCATGCCGTCGTCCTTCATGACTTGCATCAGGGCTTCACCCAGCATGACGTCGAAATGGCGCACGATGCGCTCGCGCCGCAACAGCACGCTGACCTGGGATCCCAGGGCTGCGAATATGGCGCTCAATTCGGCGGCCACATACCCGGCGCCCACCACGGCCACCCGTGCCGGCCGCTCATTGAGCTCGAAGAAGCCGTCGGAAGTGATGCCGAGCGTGGTGCCCGGCAATTGCGGGATCATGGCCCGACCGCCGGCGGCCAGCACGATCGCACCGGCCGAAATCTCCCGTTCGCCCACTCGCACCGACTGCGCCGTGAGCAGCCGCGCGTGACCTCGCAGCAGGTCGACCTTGCGGCGCTCGAGATTGCGCTCATAGATCTCGTTCAGCCGCCCCACGAACGCATCGCGCTGAAGCTTCAAAGCCGCCCAGTTGTGACGCCACAAGGTCACCTCGAAGCCGTAATCGGCGGCATCGTGCAAGGTGTGCCCGATCTGGCCGGCATTCCACATGACCTTTTTGGGCACGCATCCGACATTGACGCAGGTACCGCCCAGGCGGTGCATTTCGATCAGCAAGGTGCGGGCGCCGTATTCGGCCGCTCGCTGTGCGCACGCCAGTCCACCACTGCCGCCGCCGATTACGATCAGGTCATAGTCGAACGCCATTCCGGTTCCTTGGGAGTACCCTGCTATTTTGCGATGTTACACCGTGCAGTCATGGCTAAAATGAGCGGTCCTGAATCCTAAGGTGGAACAGATGGCACCAGGCTCCAACGACAATCCGCTGCTGCAGGAAACGCCGCTGCCGCGATTCGATGCGATCGCGCCCGAGCAGGTGGAACCGGCCATCTCGCTTCTGATCGCCGAGCAGCGCGCGCGCGTGGCGCAGATCGAGGCCGAGGTTCAGCCCAGTTTCAAGTCCGTGGTCGAACCGCTCGAGGAGCTGCAGCACCGCCTGAGCCGGGTGTGGTCCCCGGTCGGGCACCTCAATGCGGTGATGAATTGCGACTCATTGCGCGCCGCCTATAACGCCTGCCTGCCGCTGCTGTCCGAGTACCACACCGACCTGGCGCAGAGCGAGCGGCTGTATCGGGCCTATGCCCACGTGGCCCAGACCGAGGCGGCGGCATTGGACGGCGTGCAGCGCGAAGTCATCGAGCATGCGCTGCGCGAGTTTCGGCTGGCTGGCGTGGCGCTGGATGCGGCGCGCAAGGCCCGCTTCAAGGCCGTCATGATGGAGTTGTCGCGGCTGTCGGCCAAGTTCGAGGAGAACGTGCTCGATGCCACCAACGCCTGGTCGCATCATGTGCGCGATCGCGGGCAGCTGGCGGGAATCAACGACGGAATTCTCGAGCAGGCGCAACGCCGTGCGGCCGAGGCCGGCCATGACGGCTGGCTGTTCGGTCTGGATCAGCCGACCTACGTCTCCGTGGTCACCGATGCCGAATCATCGTCTCTGCGTCGTGCCTTCTACGAGGCCTGGTCGACCCGCGCCTCGGACCGGGGCCCGGCCGCCGGCAAGTACGACAACACGGCGGTCATGGAGGACATCCTGCGGTTGCGTCACGAGGCCGCACAACTGCTGGGATTCGCCAGTTTTGCCGAATACGCCCTGGCCAACCGCATGGCGCGTACGGTCCCGGAGGTCACGGATTTCCTGCGCCAGCTGGTGCGCGCCGCCAGACCGGCGGCCGCCGCGGAACTGGCCGAACTCGAGCAATTCGCCGGCCACAAGCTGGAGGCGTGGGACATTACTTTCTATTCCGAACGCCTGCAGCAAAGCCGCTATTCAGTCTCGCAGGAAGAGCTGCGCGATTATCTGCCCCTGCCGCGCGTATTGCAGGGACTGTTCGAGGTGGCCGAAAAGCTGTTTGACGTACGCATCAGGGAGCGTACGGGTGTGCCGGTCTGGCACGTCGATGCCCGCTATTTCGAAGTCCAATCGCCGTCGGGTGCGGCCCTGGCCAGCTTCTACCTGGATGCCTACGCACGCCCGCACAAGCGCAGCGGCGCCTGGATGGATGACTGCATCGGCCGCAAAGCGCTCAACGGTCAGACCATCCTGCCGGTGGCCTATCTGGTGTGCAATTCGCTGCCTCCTTCGGGCGATCGCCCCGCACTGCTCACGCACGATGATGTGGTGACGCTGTTTCATGAATTCGGTCATGGCCTGCATCACATGCTCACTCGCGTCAACTATCCGAGCCTGGCCGGCATCAACGGTGTGGCCTGGGATGCGGTGGAACTTCCCAGCCAGTTCATGGAGAACTACGCCTGGCAGCCGGATGTCCTGAACCGCATTTCAGCGCACGTGCGCACGGGCGAGCCCATTCCCGCGGACATGCAGCGGCAATTGATCGCTACGCGCAGCTTTCAGGCGGGGCTGCAAACCCTGCGGCAGGTCGAATTCGCGTTGTTCGACATGCGCATGCACTCTGAATACGATCCGGCGCTCGGCGGCCGCGTGTACGAGACGCTGAACGAAGTGCGGCGTGAAGTGGCTGTGATTCAGATCCCCGAATGGAACCGCTATCCGCACAACTTCGCGCATATCTTCGCCGGCGGCTATGCCGCCGGTTACTACAGTTACAAATGGGCCGAGGTTCTGGCGGCCGATGCTTTCGGCGCCTTTGTTGAACGCGGTGCCTTCGATCGTGAGACTGCCCGGCGCTTTCTGGACAGCATTCTTGCCCGGGGCGGCAGCCGCAATGCACTCGAGGCGTTCGTGGAATTTCGTGGCCGCAAACCCGAGGTCGCGGCGCTTCTGCGCCAGTACGGGATTGCGGCCTGACGCAGCCGGCTACTGCTGCCGGCCGGGCGGTCGCGAAGCCAGGTATGCCGCGATGGCCAGCATTTCATTCGGCGTCAACTTAGCAGCGACCAACTGCATCGGCGCCGCCGCAGCGCCCCGACGCTCGCCGCTCTGATACGCCCAGAGTTGACGCACCATGTAGGTCGGCGGCCGCCCGGCCAGCGGCGGTACATCGGCAACGCCGTTCAAATCGACACCGTGACAGTCCGCACAGGGGATCGTCCTGCCGCCAGCACCCGTGGTGACCAGGACTCTGCCGGCCGCAATGCTGCCCACGGGCACGTACGCCACGAAGCCCGAATGGCTGTCCCGGCGGAGCAGCGCACTCACATCTTCCGGCAGCTCGACAATGCGATTGCCGAGCGGCTCTTTGGGGCCAGGAATCGGAAGCCGCATCAGGGTCTCCGAATCTACCGCGGAGCGGCGTACCGTGGCGCTTTCCACCACACGTATCCAGGGTCGCGGCTGCAGTCCGGAGTAGTACCGGGCGGCAGCGGCAATCTGCTGCTGCGAGTACCTCTGTTTGAGGCCCGAGAGGAATCCGGTGGTATTGGTATCGCCAACCGCAATGCGCCGTGCGCCGCTGTGCCAATCGGCGAACTGCTGCACGATGTATTCAGCCGGCAGGCCCGCCAGTGAAGCGGATTCGACGTGCCCAGCGCCGTTGGGAAGATGACACAGAGCACAAGGCAGCACCGGTGGCCCGTTACCGCCGCTGGTACCGCGCGCCACGCTATCGGGCAGCGTTGGATGCTCGTCTGGATACCAATCGGGCGGATAGAGTGGATCGTGCAGCTCGGCCGTGCTGTACGAGCGGCGGCTGCCCGGCGTGGTCCGACGCTTGCCGGGATCATTGTCCGGCCGCGAATCAGCCTTCTGTGGCTCTTCTGTGGAGGGTACGAAGAACGCCCACTCGGGACGTTGCGCCGCGAACGCGGCGGCGGCGTAAGCCGTCATCAGTGTGGTAACCGCAATCCATCGCGGCATCGTTCACCCCTGCTTTCACCCCTGGCCTATTACAATCCGCTCCAGGATTTGCACCAGCCCGCGGCCTTGACCAGCTTGCCGGGGAAAATGCTGCAGGTGCCTTGGGCAGCACCATCGGCACCGCCATACACGGAACAGTTCGAGCACATCGCGCCGGCGGTCGCCTCCTTGGCACGGCTGGCATCTTCCACGTAATGCTCGGTTTTCGCCGCCGGATCCTGCTCGCTGAGCAGCGGCATATCGGCCGCGCGCGCGCCGGGCGCATCGATGGCGACCAATGGGGCCAGTGACAGGCCAATCGCCAGCTTGCGCAACACCTGGCGTCGCTGGGCGTTCAGATAATCGGTCATGGCGGTGATTTTATCCCAGACCGAGGCCGGCGTATCCCATCAGCGTCAAAACCCCAAGGACGGCATATACCAGTGCCGCTGCCACCCGCATCCATTTGAGCGGCACGATCCGCGTTACGTGCTCGGCCAGCAGTACCGTCGGCACGTTGACGATCATCATGCCGAGGGTGGTGCCGCCCACCACAGCCACCAGCTGGTGATACTTGGCGGCCAGCGCCAGCGCCACTATCTGCGTCTTGTCGCCCATTTCGGCCAGAAAGAAGGCAATGACGGTCACCATGAAGGCGCCGTAGCCGTCACGCGCCCGCGGTGCAGCCTCGGCGGTTTCGGGAATCAGCGCCCAGGCGGCCAGCGCCAGGAACGAAATGCCGAGCGTCCAGCGCAGGATCCCAGGGCTCAAAAACGAACCGGCCCACTGACCGATGAACGCAGCGAGCAGGTGATTGGCGAATGTCGCCACCAATATGCCGAGTATGACGGCCAGCGGTCGCCGCAATTGCGTCGCCAGAATCAGCGCCAGGAACTGGGTCCGGTCGCCGAGTTCGCCCAATGCAACCGACGCGATTGAGATCAGGAAGGCTTCCATGCGCGATCCTACGGTGCCTCGTCACGCTGTGCCAGGCGATAGCCGACGCCGGTTTCCGTCAGCAGCCAGTGCGGCCGCGAGGGGTCGGGCTCGAGTTTGCCGCGCAACTGTTTCATGAATACGCGCAGATAGTGGGTCTGCTCGGTGCTCGCTGGTCCCCAGACTTGCTGCAGCAGTGTGCGATGAGTCACTACCAGGCCCAGGTGCCGTGCCAGTACCTCGAGCAAACGATACTCGATCGGTGTCAGGTGCAATTCGTCGCCGGCATCGTTGCGCGTGCGGCGCGCCTTCATATCGATGTGCCATGCGCCGATCGTCAGCAGCGTGCCGGCGGGGCCGGCGCCGGCGCTATGGCGCAAGGCTACCTGCACCCGGGCACTGAGTTCTCGCGCTCCGAATGGCTTGCTGATGTAGTCGTCGGCGCCGGCTTCCAGCGCCGCGACCTTGTCCGCCTCGGCGCTGCGTGCCGACAGCACGATGATGGGCACGCGCGACCAGGCGCGTATACCGGCAATGACTTGCATGCCATCGTGGTCGGGCAGCCCCAGATCGATGATCACCAGGTCCGGTTTGAAGGTGCGGGCCTGGCTCAATCCCAGGGTGGCGGTGCTGGCTTCGATGATGCGGAACTGTTCCAGAGCCAGCAGCGTGCGCAGCACCCGCCGGATCTGCGAATCGTCCTCGACGACGAGTATGGCGCGGCTGGCATCGGTCATGGGACGGACTGTGTCACTAGAGACTGCGGTACGCTGAATCGCAGCGCCGCACCCTGCGGCGAGCGATTCTCGGCCCAGATGCGGCCATTGTGCAGCCCGACGATGGTGCGGCAGATCGCAAGCCCCAGGCCGATGCCGCCGTTGGCACTCTCGGTGGCGCCGCGCTGGAATTTCTCGAAAAGTATTTCCGGATCGCTGCCTGGCAGACCCGGCCCATTGTCCTCAATGCTGACTTCGACCTGTTTGGTGAGCGCGCGCGCGCTGATGCGTATCTCGCTGCCTTCCGGGGTGTACTTGCTGGCATTGTCCAACAGGTTTTCCAACACCTGCTCCACCAGCCGGCCATCTACCTGCAGCAACGGCAAGGTCTCTGGCAGATCGATGCGCACGCGATGGTGGCGCAGCCGTGCCTCGAGCCGATGCAGCGCCGAGCCCACCAGCTCAGCCAGCTCATACTGCTCGATGCGCGGCTTGATGGCGCCGGTCTCGAGCCGCACCAGTTCCAGCAGCGTAGTAATGCGTTCGCCCATGTGTGCGGCTTCCTGGCTCACCGAATTCGCGAGCGCCTGCCGGTCGGTGACGCTCAGCGCCTCGAGATTGCCGGCCAAGGTCGCCGCACCGCCGGCGATGGTGGACAGTGGCGTGCGCAGGTCGTGCGAGATCGATGCCAGCAGTGAATTGCGGATCGCTTCGGTCTCGGCGCGCACCGCCGCGGCCTGGGCGTGCGTCGCCAGATCGACGCGCTCGAGCGCCAGGCCAATCTGGCTGGCGAAGGTCTCGAGCAGCCGGAACTGCTCCGGCAGAGTGACGCGCCGGGCATTGTGCGGCAGCACCGCCAGCACGCCGAATACGCGCTCGCCGCCGGACAGCGGCAGATGCATTCCGGCCGCGCCGCTCAAGGTGTCGGTGCCGAGGCCGGCGGGCTTGTTGTGATCGAACACCCACTGCGCGACCCCGAGATCCGCGGCCGTGTACGAGTTCTCGCGCGGCGGCACGCGCGGGTAGACCACGCGGCCGTACTCGTCGGGAAACAGGATTACCGAGCGGCTGGCAAATACCTGGCTGACATGCTCGGTCGCGACCGCCGCCATGTCATCGCGGCCGCGGGTCTGTGTCAGTTGCCGCGTCATGGCATAGAGCAGAGCCGTGCGGCGTTCGCGATGTCCGGCCACGCGCGCCTGCAGGCGCACGCTGGCGTTGAGATTGCCGATGATGAAGGCCACGATCAGCATGATCGCGAAGGTCAACAGGTACTGGGCATCGCCGACCGCGAACGAATACAGCGGCGGCACGAACATGAAGTCGAACGCCAGTACGCCGAGCACGGCGCTCAGCGCGGCCGCCCGGCGGCCGCCATAGACGGCAACCAGAGAAGCGCTGAGCAGATAGATCATCACCAGATTGGCTTGTGCCAGTTGCGGGTAGAACCGGTAGGCCAGCCAGCACAGCAGCGTGGCTACCAGTGTCGAGGCAACCGCCAGCACATAGCGCGGCCAGCGCCGCTTGCCTGACACGGCCGGCACGATGCTGGCGTCATCGGCCGAGCGCACGCCGCGCTCCGGCGCGTCCTGTCCGCCGATCACCAGCACGTCGATATCGCTTCTGGCGGCCAGCACCAGCCCGGTGGTCGACGCGCGCAGCAGGCGCCGCCAGCGCGACCGGTTCGAGCGCCCGATCAGCAGTCGCGTGGCGTTGCGCGTGTGCGCGTACGCCAGCAATTCGGTGGCGGCGGAGGAGCCGCCAAGAGTGATGGCCTCGGCGCCCAGCGAGGCCGCCAGTCTCAGGATCGCGATACGCCGGTTGCGCTCGCTCTCCGACAGGCGAATGAGATCCGGCGTCTCCACGTATACCACCAGCCACTCCGCGCCCAGGCCATCGGCCAGCCGCTTGCCGGCACGCACCAGCCGTTCGGCCTGGGCGTCGGGCCCGACCGCGACCAGCAATCGTTCGCGCGCGGCCCAGGCACTGCGCACCGCCTTCTCGCCGCGGTAATCGCGCATGGCCTGATCGACCCGATCGGCGGTTTTGCGCAGCGCCAGCTCGCGCAGTGCGATCAGGTTGCCTTTACGAAAGAAGTTGCCGAGCGCCACCTGCGCCTGCTCGGCCACATACACGCGACCCTCGCGCAGACGCTGCAACAGATCATCCGGCGGCAGATCGATCAGCTTGATCTCGTGGGCGGCAGCGAACACGCGATCGGGCACGGTCTCGAGCTGACGCGCGCCGGTGATCTGCGCCACCACGTCGCTCAGTGACTCCAGGTGCTGCACGTTCACCGTGCTATAGACATCGATGCCGGCATCCAGCAGCTCTTCGATGTCCTGCCAGCGCTTCTGATGCCGGGGCGCGATGCCGCCCGCATCGGCGGTACGGAGATTGGTATGCGCCAGTTCATCGACCAGCAACAGTTGCGGCCGGCGCGCTAAGGCCGCATCGAGATTGAATTCGCGGCGCACGCCGTTGCCGGCGTTCACCATCAGCGGCGGCAGTTGTTCGAGACCCGGCAACAGCCGTTCGGTCTCAGGCCGGCCGTGCAGCTCGACATAGCCGACCATCACGTCAACACCCGCAAGCCGGTCCCGCTGGGCAGCTTCCAGCATGGCGTAGCTTTTGCCGACCCCGGCATTGGCGCCAAAGAAGATGGTCAGCCGGCCGCGCTGAGCGCGCGCCGAGGACGCCTGCACCTGCGCGAGCAGCTGATCCGGGTCGGGCCGGCTATGGTCCATCTAGGGCGAGGTTGAGCTCGAGGACGTTGACCCGAGGCTCGCCGAAGACGCCCCATAGGCGCAAGCGCGTGTGCGCGGCGATCAGGTCGGCCACCGATTTCGGGCTCATCCCGCGCTCGCGCGCGACGCGTGCCAGCTGATATTGCGCCGCGGCCGGGCTGATGTGCGGGTCCAGGCCGCTTCCCGAAGCCGTGACCAGATCCACCGGTATGGGCAGTGTATTGCCCGGGTCAGCCTGGTGCAGGGCGGCGATGCGCGTGTGCACGGCATCGAGTTGCGCCGGATTGGTAGGCCCCAGATTCGAGCCGCCCGACGCGAGGCCGTTGGATGGTTGCGGCGCGGTGGCCGAGGGCCGCGCCCAGAAATACCTCGGCTGATCGAAAGTCTGCCCGAGCAATTCCGAGCCGACCACATGGTTATCGCGGACGATCAATGATCCCTGCGCAAGGCGGGCACAGCACACGGCGGCCAGTCCGGTCACCGCAAACGGGTACACCAGCCCGGTGAGCACGCTGAGCACCAGCAGGCTCAGCGCGGATTGCAGCAGTAGTTTGGTCATCGTTGCGATCCTCAGGCCCAGTGCGCGGCGGCCAGTACCATGTCAATCAGCTTGATGCCCACGAACGGCACGATCAGCCCTCCGACCCCGTAGATCAGCAGATTGTCCCGCAGCAGCGCATCGGCGCCGACCGGCCGGTAGCGCACGCCGCGCAGGGCGAGCGGAATCAGCGCGATGATGATCAGGGCGTTGAATATCACCGCCGACAGGATGGCGCTGTCGGGACTGGCCAGATGCATGATGTTGAGCGCGTTGAGGGCTGGATAAGTACTGGCGAAGGCCGCCGGAATGATGGCGAAATACTTGGCCACATCGTTGGCGATGCTGAAGGTGGTGAGCGCGCCGCGCGTGATCAGCATCTGTTTGCCGACCGCCACCACCTCGATGAGCTTGGTCGGATTGGAATCCAGATCCACCATGTTGCCGGCTTCTTTGGCCGCTTGCGTACCGGTGTTCATTGCCACCGCAACGTCGGCCTGGGCCAGCGCCGGAGCATCGTTGGTGCCATCGCCGCACATGGCGACCATGCGGCCCTGCGCCTGCTGCTCGCGGATCAACGCCAGCTTCGCCTCGGGTGTGGCCTCGGCCAGGAAATCATCGACACCGGCCTCGGCGGCAATGGCCGCGGCCGTGAGCTTGTTATCGCCCGTGATCATGATGGTGCGAATGCCCATGCGGCGCAGCTCCGCGAATCGCTCGCGAATTCCGCCTTTGACAATGTCCTTGAGCTCGACCACGCCGAGCGCGCGCGCGTCCTCCGCCACCACCAACGGCGTGGCACCCTGGCGCGCCACCGCTTCCACCGCACGCCGCACTTCCGAGGGTAAAGCTGAGCCCTGTGCAGCCAGCCAGCGATCGATGGCATCGGCGGCGCCCTTGCGGATCCGCCCGCCGTCGAAGTCCACGCCGCTCATGCGCGTCTGCGCGCTGAAGTTGATGAACTTAGCACCCAGCGCCTGCAGGTCGCGGCCGCGAAGTCCGTGCTGCTGCTTGGCCAGCACCACGATCGAGCGCCCCTCGGGTGTTTCGTCGGCCAGCGAGGCCAGTTGTGCCGCTTCAGCCAGGTCCTCCATGCTGACACCGGGAGCCGGAATGAAGCGCGATGCCAGCCGGTTGCCCAGGGTGATGGTGCCGGTCTTGTCCAACAGCAGCACATCGACATCGCCCGCGGCCTCAACCGCGCGACCGGAGGTGGCGATGACATTGGCCTGAATCATGCGATCCATGCCGGCAATGCCAATAGCCGACAGCAGGGCACCGATGGTGGTCGGGATGAGGCATACCAGCAATGCCACCAGCACGGTGATGGAGATCGGCGTTCCGTGACCGGAGGTGGCGACGCTGTACAACGAAAACGGCAACAGGGTCGCCGTGGTTTTCAGGAAGATCAAGGTCAGTCCGGCCAGCAGGATGGCCAGCGCGATTTCATTGGGGGTGCGCGCGCGCTTGGCATTCTCGACCATGGCAATCATGCGATCGAGAAACGCTTCGCCGGGGTTGGCGCTGATGCGTATGCGCAAGGTATCGGACAGCAGGCGCGTGCCGCCGGTCACCGCTGAGCGGTCACCGCCGGCTTCGCGGATGACGGGCGCGGACTCGCCGGTGATCGCGCTTTCATCGACCGAGGCAGTGCCCCAGATCACCTCGCCGTCGCCGGGAATCGTGTCGCCGCTTTCGACCAGCACGATGTCGCCGCGACGCAAGGCGCTCGATGCCACCGTGACATAGCTTTGATCGGTACGGCCATTGGGATAACGTCGCGCCATCACGTCGCGCTTGCTGGAACGCAGTGATGCGGCCTGCGCCTTGCCGCGTCCTTCGGCCAGGCTCTCGGCAAAGTTTGCGAACAGCAGCGTCGCCCACAGCCACAGCGCAATCGCCCGCACGAAGCCCGGGCGTCCCTCCTGTGCCAGGCCGCCGCCCAGCTGGATCAGCCACAGGGCACTGATCAGTACGCTGCCCACCAGCACCACGAACATGACCGGGTTACGCCATTGCACCCATGGTGCAAGTTTGACGAATGAGTCCTTGATCGCCTGTTTGGCCAGCGGTGGATCAAACAGTGGGCGCGAAGGGGCGACGGTGCTCATTGGGTTCCTTGATTCAGCGCGCGTGAAACTGCAGTTCTTCGACGATCGGCCCCAGCGCCAGCGCCGGGAAGAACGCCAGCGCTCCCACCACCAACACCGTGGCTGCGAGCAGGACCACAAATAGCGGCGTGTGCGTGGCCAGCGTGCCCGCCCCGGCGGGAACGCGCTTCTTGGCCGCGAGACTGCCGGCGATTGCCAGCACCGGCACCATCAGCCAGAAGCGCGATACCCACATCACCACGCCCAGCAGCGTGTTGTAGTAGGGCGTATTGACCGACAGGCCGGCAAAGGCGCTGCCGTTGTTGTTGGCGGCGGATGAGAAGGCGTACAGGATTTCGGAGAATCCGTGGGCGCCGGGATTGGCAATGCCGGCGGTACCGGCGGGGCTCGAGACGGCCACCGCGGTTCCCACCAATGCCAGGAACGGTGGAATCAGGATGGCCAGCGAAGCCATCTTCATCTCGAACGATTGCAGTTTCTTGCCGAGGTATTCCGGCGTGCGCCCCACCATCAGTCCGGCCAGGAACACTGCAATGATGGCGAACACCAGCATGCCATACAGCCCCGAACCCACGCCGCCGAACACCACCTCACCCAGCTGCATGAACCACATGGGTATGAGGCCGCCCAGCGGCGTGTACGAGTCGTGCATGGAGTTGACCGAACCATTGGACGCCGCGGTGGTGGCGGCAGCCCAAAGCGATGAATCGGCGATGCCAAAGCGCGTTTCCTTGCCTTCCATGTTGCCGCCGGACTGCAGCGCGCTTGATTGCTGCGCGACCGTGGCCGGATAGTCGGCGTTGCCGCGGCCCTCGGCCCAGGCCGTCAGGCCGAGCAGAGGCACGAACAGCACCAGCATCGTCGCCAACAGCGCCCACCCCTGACGCCGGTCGCCGACCATGAGACCGAAGCTGTAGCAGAGCGCGGCCGGGATCAGCAGTATGGCCAGCGTCTCCAGAAAATTACTTAGCGGCGTGGGGTTCTCAAACGGGTGCGCCGAGTTGGCATTGAAGAATCCGCCGCCATTGGTGCCGAGCTGCTTGATGGCGATCTGGCTGGCGGCCGGTCCGAGCGGAATGCTCTGGGTGTCGACATGAACGCTCTTGGTCTTCGGATTGCCGGCCGCATCCGTGACCGGCTCGACATTGATCGGATTGATCAGCGAGGCAGTCTGGTAGGGACGGTAGCTCTGCACTACGCCCTGCCCGACCAGCACCAGGGCCAGAATCAATGACAGCGGCAGCAATATGTACAGGGTCGAGCGCGTGAGATCGACCCAGAAATTACCGATCAGCGCGGCACCCTTGAGCACGAAGCCGCGACTCACGGCCGCCAGCACCGCGATGCCGGTGGCCGCGGATACGAAGTTCTGCACCCCGAGCCCAGCCATCTGCGTCAAATAGCTCATGGTCGATTCGCCGCCGTAGCCCTGCCAGTTGGTATTGCTGACGAAACTCATGGCAGTGTTGAACGATGAATCCGCCGATACGGCGCTCATCTGCTGCGGATTCCACGGCAGCCAGGCCTGCAGGCGCTGCAGCGCGTACAACGCCAGCGCGCCGAGAGCGCTGAACAGCAGCACCGCCATCGCATATTGCTGCCAGTTCATCTGCGCCTGAGCGTCCACGCGGCACAGGCGATACAGGCCGCGCTCGAGCGGCCCCAGCAGGCGCACGGCCGCGCCGCGTCCATCGAACACGGCCGCAATGTAGCTGCCCAGGGGCTTGATCAACAGCAACAACACCACCAGGAAAATCGCCAGTTGCAGCCATCCGTTCGTGGTCATCAGAATCTTTCCGCTTTGAGCATTGCGTACACGAGGTAGCCGAACAGCGCCAACGTCAGGAGCAGCGCGATCCAGTAAAGCGCCGTCACGGCTGCCTCAGCAGTTGACCGCAAAGCACCACACCGCCCCAGGTCAGCAGCGTCAGCACGAGCATCAGTCCGATAAACCAAATATCCATAGCGCCTCCCGGATCGACAGCGCGAATGCTGCCTCGCGGGACCGTAAAAAAGCCGTATGGATTTGCCTGCAAAGGGGCGATTTTGAGCTTTGACATATGGGTAGCCGACTGGAACTGTGCGCCGCGTCGTAGGTGGGCCCGGACAGTTCCCCTAGACTCCCGCGCGAGGACGGCCCTTCCCCCCGAGCGGTTTCGCGCACCGGCAGACGGTGGCGTTGACATGGGCGGCGTCCGCCGCAGCGATTTCGACATCACCAACACCGTCCGGGTGAGTTCACCGCAGGAAGTGCTGCGGGCCACCGAGCAGCT
>DASXLF010000609.1:0-13526 GCA_036496405.1 Steroidobacteraceae bacterium
CGGCGAGAATGAGGAGCGGCGCGATGAGCGCCGCTTCGGAAGTTTTGAACAGTTCAATTCAGAGCAGGCAATCATGAAACGCACACGTAGCAAGACGGTCCGCCAGAAGGCGCCATCCAAGACCATGATCAACGCGCGCGAGCTCGATGAGCTGCGCGGCACACTGGCGGCGCTCAATAACGCCCAGGCGGTCATCGAGTATGAACCCGACGGCACCATTCGCTCGGCCAATGAGCTGGGGCTGAAGCTGCTGGGCTACACGCTCGACGAGATTAAAGGCAAAAACCAGAGCATGTATCTCGCGGCTAACGATAAAGAGAGCGCCGAGTATCGCGCGCTGTGGACGAAGCTGGCGCGCGGCGAAGCCTGTACCGTCGTCTCGCGGCGCGTACGCAAGGACGGCAAGGAATTGTGGATCCAGGCGGCTTACCAGCCAATCCGCAATGCTCAGGGCCAGGTGATCAAGGTGGTGAATTTCGCCACCGATATCAACGAGCAGCAGACGCGCACTGCCCTCTACGAAAGCGAGATTGTCGCGATCCGCAGGGTGCGCGCCATGATCGAGTTCGAACTCGACGGCACCATCCGCATGGCGAATTCGAACTTTCTGAAGATGTTCGACTACACCCTCGAGGAAGTCGCCGGCAAGCATCACTCGATGCTGCTCACGGCTGCCCAACGCGAGAAGCCCGAGTTCCGCGATCTATGGCAGCGACTGGGACGCGGCGAGTACCAGGCGGGTGAGTTCGTCTACGTCGGCAAGCACGGCAGGGAAGTGTGGCTGCAGGGTTACTTCAGCCCGACCATGGACGCCAACGGCAGGCCCTCGGCGGTGGTCAGTTACAACACCGACGTGACGGCGCAGGTGCGCATGTCGCAGCAGCTGCAGGCCACGGTGCTGCAGACGCAAGCCGCGGTCAAGGCGGCCCTGCAGGGCGATCTCACGCAGCGGGTGGATCTCGAAGGCAAGACGGGTCACGTCGAGGCGCTCAGCCGCGGCGTCAACGAGCTGTTCGACACCATGGGCACTATCATCGACGACGTCAATGTCGTGGTCGAGTGCGCCAAGCAACGCGATTTGAGCGCCCGCGTCGATACCGTGGGCAAGTCCGGTGCCTTCGGCCAGCTGGCGTCGGGTATCAACGCCTTGATCGGCAACATGATGACGCTGGTGCAGCAGATCAAGACGTCCGCCTCCGAAGTCAAGACCGGGGCCGAGGAGATTTCCAAGGGCAATCTGAATCTCTCCCAGCGCACCGAGGAGCAAGCCGCCAGTCTGGAGGAGACTGCCTCGTCGATGGAGGAGATGACCTCGACCGTCCGGCAGACCGCCGACAATGCCGGACAGGCCAATCAACTGGCGCTGGCGGCCCGCAGACAGGCGGAGAAGGGCGGCACGGTGGTGGGCGCTGCGATCAATTCGATGGCGGGCATCAACGCAGCATCGAAGAAGATTGCCGACATCATCGGCGTCATTGACGAGATCGCCTTCCAGACCAACCTGCTGGCGCTCAATGCCGCGGTCGAAGCGGCGCGCGCCGGCGAACAGGGCCGCGGCTTCGCCGTGGTGGCGACAGAAGTGCGCAATCTGGCCGGCCGCAGTGCCACCGCTGCCAAGGAGATCAAGGCGTTGATTCGCGACAGCGTGACGCGCGTCGATGAAGGCAGCAAGCTGGTCGATGAGTCCGGCAAGACGCTCGAGGAAATCCAGGCCGCGGTTAAGAAGGTCACGGATATCGTGGCCGAAATCGCCGCCGCCAGCCGCGAGCAGTCCACGGGCATCGAGCAGGTCAATAAATCCGTCATGCAGATGGATCAGTCGACGCAGCAGAATGCCGCGCTGGTGGAGCAGGCGGCGGCGGCCAGCCAGGCCATCGTCGAGCAGGCGCATTCACTGAATCACATGATCTCGGACTACCGGGTCGGCGCCGAGGATTCGGTCAGCGCCGTCGCCGGCTCTGGCCTCAACGAGCGGCGCACTTCCGGCCGCCCGTGGACCGCGAGCGCAGGCGAGCGCCCGGCCGAGCACAAATTGAGCGCTTCGCGCTAGCAATCCATGCCGGAGTAATACCATGGCGAGATTGATCATGACTGTTGATGACTCGGCCTCCATGCGCGAGATGGTGCGCGCGACATTGCAGTCCGCGGGTTACGACGTGGTGGAAGCAGTTGACGGACAGGAAGCACTGGACTACGCGCGCGATAATGCCTGCGATCTGGTGATCACCGATGTCAACATGCCGCGCATGGATGGCATCACTCTGGTCGGTGAACTGCGGGCGCTGCCGCACTACCGGTTAACGCCGCTGCTGCTGCTGACTACGGAGTCCAGTCAGGAGCGAAAGCTAGAGGGCAAGCGCGCCGGCGCCACCGGCTGGATCGTCAAGCCATTCAACCCCGAGCAACTGCTGGCCACCATGGCGCGCGTATTGTGACCCACTGGATGCATGATGACGTCCCATAAGCGAGTGGCTGCCGGCGACAAGGGCAATCATGTCAAAGTTCCTGAAAATCTCCCGCCGACCCAGCCGCAATTCGCCCACATACTGCGCTATTGGGATCGCGAACTGCACGGCTTCGCGGCCAAATTGCTGCCGGGCGAATATTACGTCAGCACGCTCGGCGAGCGCATTGCCACCGTGCTGGGCTCGTGCGTCTCGGCGTGCGTGCGCGATCGACGCTTAGGGGTGGGCGGCATGAATCATTTTATGCTGCCGTTGGATGCGTCGCAGGGCACCAGCGCCTGGGGCGCTGTGGCAAGTGCCGCAACGCGTTATGGCAACGTGGCGATGGAGCGGCTGATCAATGACATTCTCAAGCTCGGCGGGCGTCGCGAGAGTCTGGAGGTGAAGCTGGTCGGCGGCGGCAAGGTGCTCGACGGCATGGACATCGATATCGGCGCCCGCAATATAGAGTTTGTGCGTAAGTACGTGGCGGATGAGGGTTTCGGCGTCGCCGGCGAGGACCTGGGCGGGATCTTTCCGCGCAAGGTGCATTACGCGCCCAACAGCGGCAAGCTGCGGGTCAAGAAACTCATGTCGGTGCGCAACGACACCTTGTTCGAGCGCGAGCGTCATTACCTCGAGGTGCTCGATAAGGAGCCGGTGGGCAATGAAATCGAATTGTTTTGAATACCGTGGCCAAAGTTCAAGTTTGCGTGGTTATGGCCGATACCGGCGTGATGGCCGCGTCGCACGATGTGACGTCTGACTAAGGCAGATTAATTATGGGATTGCACGAGCAACAGAAAACAGCGGAATCAAAGAGTCCCGTGCAGCGCGATGCCAGCACGGCGGCCTTTGAATTCGTGCGCGAATTGTCCGCTGAGCTGTCGGCGAGCAGTATCGAACTGCCCAGCTTTCCGGAAGTGGCGGCTCGGGTGCAGAAAGCTCTGGCGGAGGAGAACTGCAGCAGCGATCGCGTGGTGCGGGTCATCGGCGCCGAGCCGATGCTGGCGACCCGCGTGCTGTCGATGGCCAATTCCGCGGCACTCAACCCGGGCGGCAAGCCGATTTCCGAATTGCGTACCGCCGTCACCCGTCTGGGCTTTGATGCCCTGCGCGCCGCGACCGTCAGCTTTGCCATGGCACAGCTGCGTTCGGCCGCCGGCTACAAGAGCGTGCAGCGCTACCTGGATGCGCTTTGGCAGCAGAGCGTGCTGGTAGCCTCGTTGTGCTTCGTGGTGGCGCGCCGCGTCGGCCGGATCAATGCCGATACCGCCATGCTGACCGGCCTGGTACACGGTGTCGGCAAGCTCTACATTCTCACGCGCTCGACCCGCCATCCGGCATTGTTCGCCCAGCAGGAGATGTATCAGCACATCGTCAACGACTGGCACGGCTCGATCGCCAAGGTATTGCTCGAGAACTGGCACATGGCCGATGAAATCATAGCGGCCGTGGACAGCTACACGGACGATGCGCGCCCGACCCGCGGCGCCAGCGCGCTACTGGCCGATGTGCTGGAAGTGGCGGTCACGCTGGCGATGTGCAAGCAGTTGCCGGAAGCGATGGCCGAGCGTATCGGCGCACTCAAGTCGGCCGCGCGCCTGGAACTCAACGTCGAGATCTGCCAGGCGCTGATGGTCGAGTCCGCCGAAGAGCTGTCGGCATTGCGCGGCGCACTCGGACAGTAGCGCCGGGCGCGGCACGTTCAGCGCGTTCAGCGGAAGTCGCGCGACTCCCGGCTCAGTCCCGAGAGCCACGCGGAGGCATCGTGCAGTCTGTGCGCGATCACGTGCGCGACCAGATCGCGCCGCTGCAGCGTACCATCGACCACCAGCAGGCTCGATTCGATTGCAAAACGCCGTTGCGCGGCGAACACTTTCGGCCAGAGAATCACATTGACGATGCCGGCCTCGTCTTCGAGCGAGGCAAACACCACGCCCGAAGCGGTCGCCGGTTGCTGCATGTGAGTGATCAATCCTCCCACCCGCACCCTGATGCCGTCGGGCAGCTGCTGCAGCTCGCTGCTGCTGCGAAATCCGCGTCGCGAGAGTTTTGCGCGCAGCAGCGCCAATGGATGGCGGCCGACCGTGAGGCCGAGATGCCGGTAGTCGGCCAGGATATTCTGGCTTTCGGTCGGTTCCGGCACTGCCGCCGGTGCTTCGCGGGCCGATAGTCCCTCGATCAGCCCGGGCAGCCGTTCCACGCCCAGCGCGCGCCAATGCGCGTCGTGCCGGTGGACACTCAGGGCAGTGAGCGCACCGGCTGCCGCCAACGCGCGTACTGCCCGCCGGGACAATTGCGCGCGCGTGCTCAATTCATCGATGTCGGTAAAGGGGCGTTGCAGCCGCGCGGCCACGATGTGTTCGGCGTCGGCCTCGCGCAGCGTGCGTACCAGGCACAGCCCCAGACGCAGCGCCGGCCCGGGCGTGCCGGGCTCGAGCGTGCAATGCCAGTGACTGACGCTCACGTCGACCGGTAGCACCGTCACGCCGCAGCGGCGCAATTCCTGCGTGATCTGGGCCGGTGCGTAAAAACCCATCGGCTGGCTGTTGATCAGCGCCGCGGCAAAGGCCGCGGGCTCGTGGCATTTGAGCCAGCACGAAATGTAGGTCAGCAATGCGAACGATGCCGCGTGCGATTCCGGGAAACCGTATTCGCCAAAACCGAGGATCTGTTTATAGATCTGTTCGGCGAATTCACTCGAATAGCCGTTCCTGGCCATGCCGCTGAGCAGCCGCTCGCGGTAGGGTGTCAGGCCGCCGCGACGTTTCCAGGCCGCCATGGCGCGGCGCAGCCCGTCGGCTTCGCCGGGGGTGAAGTCCGCCGCCACGATCGCGATCTGCATGACCTGCTCCTGGAAGATCGGCACCCCGAGCGTTCTCTGCAGCACATCCCGGAGTGCCTCGCTCGGATAGCTCACGGCCTGCGGGTTCTCGCGCCGTTGCAGATAGGGATGCACCATGTCGCCCTGGATCGGGCCGGGGCGCACGATCGCGACCTCGATCACCAGGTCGTAGAAGCAGCGCGGCCGCAGCCGCGGCAGCATGCTCATCTGCGCACGCGACTCGATCTGAAACACGCCCACGGTCTCGGCACGGCAGATCATGTCGAAGGTGGCGGTATCCTTGGCGGGAATGTCCTGCATCGACAGCCGCACGCCGCGATAGTCCTCGATGAGATCGAAACAGCGGCGCAATGCGGTGAGCATGCCGAGGGCCAGCACGTCGACCTTCAACAGGCCGAGCGATTCCAGATCGTCCTTGTCCCATTGGATTACGGTGCGCTCGGCCATGGCCGCATTCTCGATCGGTACCAGCGTACTCAGCGGCTCGCCCGAGATCACGAAGCCGCCCACATGCTGCGACAGGTGGCGCGGAAAGCCGACCAGCTCGCGCACCAGCGGAATGAGCAGCTGCAGCCGCGCCGGGTCGATGCCCAGGGCCAATGCCTGCTGGATTTCTCCGGGCTGGTCCCACCACATCTGCAGGCGCGTCAGGCGGGTGATGTCGTCGTTGCCGATGCCGAGCGTGCGCGCCACATCGCGGATTGCGCTGCGCGTGCGATAGCAGATCACGGTCGCGGCCAGCGCCGCGCGTTCACGGCCGTACTTGTCATAGATGTACTGGATGACTTCCTCGCGTCGCTCGTGCTCGAAGTCGACGTCGATGTCCGGCGGCTCGTTGCGCTCGCGGCTGATGAAACGCTCGAATAACAGCTGGGTGCGCGCCGGATCTATTTCCGTGATGCCGAGCGCGTAGCAGACCGCGGAATTGGCCGCCGAGCCGCGACCCTGGCAGAGAATGCCCCGCTTGCGCGCATACTCGACCACATCGTGCACCGTCAGGAAAAAGTGCTCGTAATGCAGCTCGGCGATCAAAGCCAGTTCCCGCTCGACCAGTTCGCGCACCGTTGCCGGCACCGCCTGTGGCCAGCGGCGTTGCAGACCTTTCTCGGTCAGCGTCGCCAGATGCGCGCTGGCCGTGAGGCCGGTGGGCACCAGTTCGGGTGGGTATTCATAATGCAATTGCGCCAATGAAAAAGCGCAGCGCTCGGCGATCGCCACGCTTTGATCGAGCAATGCCTGCGGATAGATGGCGCGCAATTGCGCCAGTGAACGCAGGTGCCGCTCGCCGTTCGGATACAGGCGCCAGCCGGCCGTATCGATAGTGCAGCCGTGGCGCACGGCAGTCAGCACATCCTGCAGGGCCCGGCGCGAACTCAGGTGCATATGCACATCGCCGGCAGCGACCGCGGGTACACCGCAGCCTTCGGCCAGCGCGCACAATTGCGCCAGATGAGCCGCATCATCGGCACCGCGATGCAGTTCCACGGCCAGCCAGCCGCGGTCGCGGAAAAAATCCTGCAGCCAGCGCGCCTGTGCCTGCGACGCCTGTCTCGGTGCCACCCACAGCGCCAGGCAGTCCTCCAGGCCGGATTCGAAATCCGCCCGCAGCAATCGATACTCGCCTTTCTTCGAGCGCCGCCGGCCAAGCGTAATGAGCTGGCAGATTTGCCCGTAGGCCTTCTGTGAGGGGGCGAGCAATACCAGCTTCATGCCGCAGACGGTGCGGAATTCGGCGCCGACGATGAGCTTGAAATCCGCATCGGACAATGCCCGCGCGGCCTCGTGCGCGCGCACCACGCCGGCGAGCGAGCACTCATCGGTGAGCGCGAGGGCGCAGTATCCGAGCGCATGCGCGCGCGCAACGAGCTCGGCCGGATGCGAGGCACCGCGCAGAAAGCTGAAGTTGCTGAGCGCGTGCAGTTCGGCATAGGTGCTCATGCCCACAAGCCCTGCAGGTACCATTGATCTGCCTGCCGGTCGCGAAACACCCACAGGTGCGCGCCTTCGGCGCTGCGCGCGAGGTAATAGTCGCGCCTGACATCGTCCTGGTTCCACCAGCCGCTCTCGATGCGTTCGGGCCCGCGCAGCAGCCCTGAAGGTGCGTCAATGCGCAGCGGCTCAGGCAGCAGCCAGCAGGGCCGAGCCGCATCAGGCCGCGGCGCGCCAGAGGGCACTGGTGTGCCCGATCGCGCCGAGCCGTCCGGCGCGACCAGGCACCAGCCGCGCTCCGGACGATGATCGGCCTGCATTTGCAGGGCGTGGACGCTGTGCTCGCCCAGCCGTGCCCGCAGGCGATCGAGCAGCTGTTGCAGTTGCTGCACGGGCTGCGTGGCGCTGCCGAACAGATCCCCCTGCACGATCGACGGCTCGGTGAACTCGTGCGCCTGCAGACGCAAAGCATTCACGGGCGCGGGCAGTGCCAGCGAGTGCAGGCGTTCGCGCACCAGGGTCAGAAACTGCGCCGCATCGCGGCCGGCGGCCGACAAACCGATGCTCACAGTGCTGACGGGATGCCGATAATGCTCAAACAGCAGGCTAAAGCGCAGCACCGAGCAATCCCGGGCGCGCAGATAGCCCTGGAATTCCAGCAGCAGCCGTTGCAGTGGGAACAGCAGCGCCGTCGTGGTGCGCACTTCGGTGCCGAATTCGCAACGCGCGCGATAACTCTCAGGCAGGCGCCAGGCCGGTCGCGGATCGCTGACCTGGGCGCACAACCGTTGCAGATAAGACTGCGTTTCAGGCCCAAATCGCCGTGTGATGGCGCTGGCGGCTAATTCCAGCACTTGGCCGATGCGGCACAGCCCCGAGGCCTGCAGTGCGGCCAGTGTCTCGGCCGGCAGCGCCAGTAACTGCAGCGGCAGCGGCGCGAGCCGTTGCCGCAGTTGTTTCCTGTCCAGCACCTGGCGCGGTTGCGGCGCGCGCGTGAGTAATGCGGCAGCGGTGGGCGAGGGCGCGAGTGCGCACAGATGGCTGTAACCCAATTGCACCAGCCCGGCCTCGATCTGCGCCAGCAGTGGCCCCTGGCCATCGAACAACGCGCGACTGGCCCCGAGTTCCAGCCACAGCATCGGCTCATCGCTGGCATAGCTGACCAGGCTGCTCCACTGATAGGCCCAGCCGGCGAGGCGTTCCAGCGCCGCATGCTGGTCCGCGAACGCTTCACGCGCGAGTTGCGGCAGACGGATGCACAGCCACAACATCAGCAGAGCTCGTATCAGGGTGGGCGCGCAGGGACAGGTGCAGGCGCAGACCCGCGCGGCCACCACGGCATTTGTGGATTTCCACGGCGAGCCCCTCGGCCGTTGGACGCAACCGCAGCCGCAAGGCCGCTGGCGAATGCTCGCGCGCGGCCGCGGCCGGGCGGTAGAGAATGCCGAGACTGCCGCCGGCTTCGGCCGCGAGCTGCAGCCGGCGCACATTTTTATCGGCGATTTCGGCCGCCCAGCTCAACACCGCACCAAAGGCCTGGCAGCGCAGCGTCTGTTCCGTGGCCCATAAGGATTCCTGCGCACCGCGGGTTTGAATGATCAGCAGGTATTTGAGCGGCAGCTGCCATTGCACGAGCGCGGGCGCATAGGGCAGATAGGGGGGCGCAATCCAGGCGATGTAGCGCCCGGCGCAGGCCAGCCGGGACAAGGCCGGTGCTAATAAACTCACCTCTCCGATACCCGCCGCCTCGGGCATCAGCTCAGCGATGGCCCCGACCGGCCAGCCGCCACCGGGCAGGTTGGCATCCAACTCGGCATAACCGGAAGGCGCGGCGGGATGAGCAGCGTGGCGCCATTCACCGTTGTGGCATAACCGCCGGAGTTGCTCGAGGCTCACGGCGCATGCGTCCGCACGATGCCGACCACGATGCCCTCGATCTGCCAGGGCTGCGTGCGCAGATCTATTTCGATGGGCGTGAAATCGGGATTGGCGGGTTCCAGCCGCAGCATGTGGCCGTGGCGGCGATAGAATTTCACCGTCGCTTCATCGTCCAGACGTGCCACCACGATCTGGCCATTGACAGCCTCCGGTGTGCGGTGCACGGCCAGGATGTCGCGGTGGCTGATGCCCGCATCGCGCATGCTCTGGCCATGCACGCGCAGCAGAAAATCGGCGTGCGGGCGAAACAGTGCGCGATCGATCGCGATCTCGTCTTCGATATTGCTCTGCGCCAGGGCGGGCACTCCGGCGGCGACCCGTCCATAGAGCGGCAGCAGAGCGCTGCGAGACGCCTCCCCGTGCAACAGGCGCAGGCCGCGCGCGATGCCCGGCTCGAGCTGCAGGTAGCCCTTGCGTTCCAGTGCCCGCAGATGCTGATCGATGCCTTGGCGATTGCGCAGTCCCAGGGCCCGTGCCAGATCGGCACGGGTGGGCGGCCGGCCCTCATGGGCCATGAAGGCAGCGATGCGCTCCAGTATCTGTCGCTGCCGGGGGCTTAAGGGGAGGAGGAGTTCGGACACCATACATTCGTATGGTATCCCGTTCGCCAGTGAATATCAGCTGTGAAAATTACTGAACATTCACCGTCACATGCTAGTCTAACTGCGTGGATTACATAAGGATAAGCTCAAGAATGCCGCATTATGGTCAATCGGTGGCTGTGGTCACCTTGCTCATGACCGCGCTGGCCGCGACGGTGTCCTTGCCCTCCCAGGCCACAGTCTATTTACTCGCTAATCCCGGCGATACGGTGGTTGGTGCGGACCAGATGGTAACCACGGTCTACGAGGACACGCTCTACGACCTGGCGCGCACCTACAGCCTCGGCTCGGAAGAACTGATTCGCGTCAATCCCAGCGTCGATCCATGGCTGCCCGGCGCCGGCAAACAGCTGATCATTCCGGGCCGTCATATCCTTCCGGCCGGGCCGCGCGAGGGCATCGTCGTCAACCTGCCCGAACACCGCTTGTACTACTACCCCAAGCCGGTGCGCGGTAAACCGGTGGAAGTCATCACCTACCCGGTCAGTATCGGCAAGATGGATTGGCATACACCCATCGGCCTGACGCATGTGATCGCGAAGATCAAGAATCCGGCCTGGTATCCGCCCGAGTCGGTGCGCAAAGAGCACGCCGCAGCGGGGGATCCACTGCCCACGGTGGTGCCAGCCGGCCCCGACAATCCGCTGGGTGCCTACGCCATGCGGCTGGCCGCAGGCGGCGGCACTTACATGATCCACGGCACCAACAATCCCATTGCCGTGGGACTTGCGGTCACGCACGGCTGCATCCGCATGTACCCGGACGACGTAGCGGCGTTATTTCCGATGATCCCCGTCGGCACACCGGTGCGCATCGTCAACGAGCCGGTCAAGGTGGCCTGGGTCGATGGCGAGCTGTTGCTCGAGGCGCATCCGCCGGTGGATGCCGAAGGCCAGAGCTTTGAACCCGATGTCGATCAGTTCGCCGAGCTGCTGCGCGCGGCGGTGGGCGACAGCACGGTGGCCATCCATTGGGATTACGCCCGTGAAGTGCTGCAGAAAGCCGATGGGGTGCTGGCAACAGTAGGGCTGGAGGCGGAGCAATCACCTGCCGACACCGCCAGCGCGGCGGATAGCGATAGCCACTCGCCGGAGTTGAACCGCAGCGCAAATCAGCTATAGTTCGATGCCGGAAGTGGGGCGTGGCCCACATAACCTACTGATTAGACGACATTTCTTCACTGTAAAATGATGTCCGAACGCGACAACGAGAGCTTCGACCTGGACGAGGAATTCATTGTAGAGACCGAGGACAGCACCGATTACGACGGTTTGCTGGCCCGTGTCGATAAAAGAGTGCGTGCCCAGGGCAAGCGCGGCAAGGCGGCCTGGAGCCGGCTCGAAGAAGTACTGGCCGACCGAAAACTGGAAAAAGACCTGCGCGACATCTTCGAAGACGACGAACTCTGAGCCTGCTCAGACACGGATAGGCCATGGCTCTACGCGACGACTCATCCTGGGTCGTGCTCAAGTTCGGCGGTACCAGCGTTTCCAATCTCGCGAACTGGCGCAACATCGCCGCCGTGGTGCGCTCGCGCTCAGCCGCGGGCACACGGGTACTGGTGGTGCATTCGGCCATCAGCGGTATCACCGACCGACTCGAGACTTTGCTGGCCTCCGCACTGGCGGGCACGCATGAAAGCACGCTCGCCGACATCGAGCAGCGCCACCGCGCGCTGGCCGCTGAACTGGGCGTGGGTACCAGCGCGGCGCTCGAACATTATTTCTCCGACCTGCGGCAGATGACCGCCGGCATCGCGGTGATGGGCGAAGTGAGCCATCGCATGCGTGCGCGCGTGATGGCGAGCGGCGAGCTCATGGCAACCGAGCTGGGAGCGCGGTTTCTGAATACTCAGGCCATCGATGCGCAATGGTGGGATGCGCGCCTGGGGCTGAACGCCGAGCAGCGCGCCGGCGCATCGGTGCGCGCCAATTTTTTGTCCGCGACCTGCGAGTACTGCGAGGATGCCGGGCTGCGGGCCCAGCTCGATGGCTTGCCTGGCGTCATCGTCACTCAAGGCTTCATTGCCAGCGATGCCGCGGGCGACACCGTGCTGCTGGGCCGCGGTGGCTCAGACACATCGGCGGCCTATTTCGCGGCCAAGCTGCGGGCCGCGCGCCTGGAGATATGGACCGACGTGCCGGGCCTGTTCAGCGCCAATCCGCGCGCCACGCCGCAGGCGCGCCTGCTGCGCTCACTGCACTACGACGAGGCGCAGGAGATTGCTTCCAGCGGCGCCAAGGTGCTGCACCCGCGCTGCATTCTGCCGGCCAAGGCGCAGCGCATCCCGATCGCCATCTACGCCACGCACAGTCCCATGCTCGAAGGCACGCACATCAGTGCCGATGGCGGCGACGGCGCCGCGCAGGTCAAAGCGGTGTGCATCAAGAAGGGCATCACGCTGGTGTCACTCGACAGTCCCGGGATGTGGCATGAAGTCGGCTTTCTCGCCGATGCGTTTCAAGTGTTCAAGCGCCATGGCCTGTCGGTGGACCTGATCTCCACCTCCGAAACCAACGTCACGGTGTCGCTGGACCCCGCCGCCA
The DNA here is from genome assembly GCA_036496405.1 of Steroidobacteraceae bacterium. GTDB lineage: Bacteria > Pseudomonadota > Gammaproteobacteria > Steroidobacterales > Steroidobacteraceae > FEN-1191. The sequence continues at coordinate 12,308 of DASXLF010000609.1, forward strand.
ATTCGCTGGACCAGGCGTTGATCGAGGCGTTGATCGCTGATCTGTCGCAGTTGTGCCGGGCGCAGGTGCTTGGACCCTGCGCCTCAGTCAGCCTCGTGGGCCGCAACATCCGCGGCATACTGCATCAGCTCGGCGAGGCGTTCGAACTGTTCGCGGAACAGCGCGTGTATCTGTTGAGCCAGGCCGCCAACGACCTGAATTTCAGTTTCGTGGTCGATGAGAGCCAGGGCGATCGGCTGGTCAACGAATTGCATGAGCGACTGATCCGCCCCGTGCGCGCCGGCTCCATCCTCGGGCCCACCTGGGAGCAATTGTTCGCGCGCCCGGGACAGGAGCTTGCCCCTCGCGCCGGCTGGTGGCGTGAGCGACGCGCACAGCTGCTGGCGCTCGCGCGCGAGCATGACTGCGCCTATGTCTACGATCCGGCGGTGATCACCGGCGCACTGCAGGCACTCAGGGGGCTGCGCTCGGTCGAGCGCGTGCTGTACGCGATGAAGGCCAATCCCAATGCCGCCATCCTGCGGCTGCTGGCCGCCGGCGGCGCGGGCTTCGAATGCGTCTCGCGCGGCGAGATCGAACATCTGCTGGCCAACGTTTCCGGACTGGATCGCGAACGCATTCTGTTCACACCCAATTTCGCCGCCCGCGAGGAGTACCAGTGGGCGCTCGATGCGGGCATCACGCTCACGCTCGATAACCTGTTCGTGCTGCGTCATTGGGGCGAAATGTTTCGCGCCCGCGAGGTGTTCATTCGCATCGATACCGGCGTCGGCCGCGGCCATCACCACCATGTGCGCACCGCCGGCTCGCAATCCAAGTTCGGCGTGCCACTGGCCGAGATCGATGAGTTGGCGCAGCTGGTGCAGCAGCACGGAGTGATCGTCACCGGACTGCACGCGCATTCGGGCAGTGGCATTTTCAACGCCGAAAGCTGGTCGGAAGTCGCCGCCTGCCTGCTCGCTCTGACCGCGCGCTTCGCGCAGGTGCGCATCGTGGATGTCGGCGGCGGACTGGGAGTGCCCGACAGTCACGACCAGCGCGGGCTGGATCTGCATCGGCTCGATACCGCGCTGCTGGCGGCCCTGCAGGTGCGCCCGGGCATCGCCCTGTGGCTCGAACCGGGGCGTTACCTGGTGGCGGAATCCGGCGCCCTGATTGCGCGCGTCACGCAGACCAAGTCCAAGGACGATACCCGTTATATCGGCATTGCCACGGGCAT
>DASXLF010000610.1:0-1824 GCA_036496405.1 Steroidobacteraceae bacterium
TCATGTTTATGATCGGTGCTCGTCAGGGGGTACCGGGGTGCGTGGCAGCCACCGCTTATAGACGAAACGCGCGTGTGGATCAGCGTCATTTCCCGGTGGTGGGATTGTAATGGCGTATTGGACTTGGAATGCGGGCGGAGCGGTCATCGACCGCGCCGAGGAATCCGATTGGCGTCCGCCAGCCGCGATTCCGTCGCTCGTTCCCGTGTTCCCAGGCGATGGGCCAGAATTTCAATCATACCCACGCCCTGTTAGGCCAAGCCTACCGCGCTGTCCCGAAATCGACTGCGTGCGCCAGTTCCTGCCGCCCAGCGTTATTGCCATCGCCGAACTGCGCGCAGCCGAATCGGGCGTCGGCGCGGATCGCGTCTTGATAACGTGGGGACTCATCAGCGAGGAGACCTATGTTACGGCGCTTACGGCTTCGCCTGGCTTGGTATTCGAACCGCTCTTCAACACTTCGCGCAGCCAGAGCCCGCTGTCGGATGAACAACTGATCGGGGCAGCCAACACCGGAATGCTGCCGCTTGCAGACCGCAACGGTGTCCGGATCGTGGTGGTGCCGCGTCTGGTGGACAGCCGCCGCCTGGTCGCCATCGCCAAGTCCGGCAGCGAGCTGGCAAGCCGCATCCGTATCACCAGCACCGCACAGCTGCACGACTTTGTTCGGCGTCACAGCGCGCAAGCGATCGAGCGCCGGGCCGTGGACGAGCTACGCAGCCAGCGTCCGGAATTGTCCGCTGGCGTCAGCCGTCCACGCCGCAAGACGGCGCTGGCCTGCATAGCGCTCGCAGCCCTCGCCGGTTTCGCCGCGCCAAGCGCGGCGCTTGCGGCAGCCGAGCTGTTCCTAACCGCCGTCTTCCTCGCGTGGACCGCGTTGCGGCTGTTCGGCTTGTTCAGCGAGCGCTTCGTGCGGCGGCGACCGCGCACGTTCTCGGATGGCTGGCTGCCGACCTACCTACTCGATCGTCATCGCGCTTTATCGCGAGGCGGCAACAGTGCCTGACCTCGCGGCAGCGCTGCGCGCATTCAACTACCCGGCACTAGGTAGCAAAGGAAGCAAGCCCGCCGTGGCGGCTTGATTCTGGTTTCGGCATGTTCAGCGTCATGGCTGATCCTCAAATTGTCGGGACGTTGCAGCGCAAGCGCGATGACATCGAGCGCGTGATTGCCGAATACGAAAAGAAGATCGAAGCCGCCAAGCGCGACCTGAGCCACGTCAACGCCACGCTGGCGATGTTTGTCGGCCCGGAAGGCCGAACCCAATTCCCGGTCTACATGGAGACGCTGCGGCTATTTAGGCGCGGCGAGATTGTCACCATCTGCAAGGCCGCGCTCGCCAAGGAAGGGCCACTGGACACGCGGGAGCTGGCCGTGCGCGTCGTCAAGGCAAAGGGTCTCGATGCCAAGGATACCGTGCTGCGCCGCTCTGTGGCCTTCCGTATCGTGCAGGCGATGCGATTGCAGGCCACGCGGCGGATACTGACACAGCTTCCACGCCGGAAGGGTGTCAGTATGTGGAAGCTGCCCTAGGCAGCGCGCTGCCAGTAGCCTTTCCAATTTCGGCTAACCTTGTGACCGAGTGCCAAGCCGAGCGCGCGGTGAGCCAACGCGCCGTTGCTGAGGCGGCGATGGTCTTCAAGCCATGCAGCGTGCGAGGCGTATTGGTGAAGGTACTGCGGCGACACCGAATGATGCTGGCCGTTGACCATGCGGCGAAGCCGCGAGAAAAACGATTCCGCCTGATTGGTGCAAGCACCATCGAGGCCGTGAGCGGTGAATTTGCGATCTGAGCCAAAATCGGCTGCGGATTATGTGAAACGG
>DASXLF010000611.1:0-21915 GCA_036496405.1 Steroidobacteraceae bacterium
CCGGGCGAGCTCTCGGGGGGACAACAGCAACGCGTCGCTATCGCGCGGGCACTGATCGCCGACCCCACCATCCTGATTTGCGATGAGCCTACCGGCGACCTGGACCGCCACACCGCGGAGGAAATCCTTGGGCTGCTGCAAACCCTGAATCGCCAGTACGGCAAGACCGTCATCATGGTGACCCACGATCCCAAGGCCGCAAGCTATGCCTCGCGTCAGCTGCAGGTCGATAAGGGGCAGCTGGTCGATGGATCCGCACAGGCCGTGGCGTGAAATACCTGCCGGTGCTTTGGTCCGGAATCTGGCGTAAGCCCGGGCGCACGGCTCTGGTGTTGCTGCAGGTCGCGGTGGGATTCGCCCTGTTCGGTGTCCTACAGGGCATGAAGACCGGCGTGGAACGGGCGGTTGCCAACACCCGTGCCGATTTATTGATCGTCAATCCCGCCGATTTTGGCGGAACACCACTGCCGTTCTCCTATCTCGATCGATTGCGTTCCATGCCCGGCATCACCAGCGTGACCTTCGCCGACGGCTTTCTCGGAACCTATCAGAAGCCGACCCAGCCGGTATTCGTGCTGGCCATTCCGCCCAACGATCAGTGGATCACACTGGTACCGGAGATGTTCCAGGTATTGCCCAAGGATCTCGAGGCGCTCAGGAACACCCGCAATGGCGTACTGATCACCAGCGATATCGGCAAGAAGTATGGCTGGCACGTTGGGGATCAGATTCCGCTGACCTCGACCACGCTGCAAACCAACGGCTCGGGGACATGGATCTTTCAAGTCGTGGGCACGTTCGCGGATCACGAGCCGGGCGAAGGCGGATTCATAGTGGCCAACTACAGCTTTTTGGACGAAGCGCGGGCGCTCAGTAAGGGCTCGGTGCGTAACTTCTATGCGGTGATCTCGGATCCCAAGCGCGCGGCCGAGATGTCCGAGACCATCGACCGGGCGTTTGGCAATTCCTCCAACGAGACCAACACCGCCTCGCTGCGGGAAAATGCACAACAACAGATGCGCTCGATCGGCGATTTGAACTTTCTGGTCCGCGCCGTCGTCAGCGCGGTGCTGGTCGCGCTTCTATTCTCCGTCACCACCATGATGATGCAGACGATTCGCGAGCGGACGCCGGAATTGGCGGTGCTGAAGACACTGGGGTTCAGCGACCGCTCAATTTTCCTGTTGGTGGTCGCTGAATGCATGCTGATATTCATCGCCGCCGCGCTCTTGGGCCTCGCTCTGGCGGCGCTGGCATTCCCGTACGCCGCGAAGTTCATACCTGGTCTGTCCATGCCGCTGAGTGTTGTCGGAATCGGCTTGATCGGAGCGTTCGTCGTGGCACTCATCACCGCCGCGCCGCCGGCCTTGCGGGCCGCCAGGCTGCAAGTCGTCGACGGGCTTTCCGGGCGGTAGTGCCGATGAAACTCGCAAGACAGTTCTGGGCCCTGTTGTGCATGAATCTCGCAGGCATCCCCGCGCGTCTCGGATTGGTCTGCACCATCGTCATCGGCGTGACTTGTGCGGTCGCGGTGCTGGTATCCATGCTGGCCATGGGCGTGGGCTCCAGACGGGAATCGATGGGCAATGTGAGTCCCTATCGCGCCACCCTGACGAGTATCGATGCCCCCACACCGACAGAGAGCAACATTCCACAAGACGCCGCGTCGATGATTCGCGATCTGCCGGGTATCCGACGCAATGCCCAGGGCAAGCCGATAGTGGTCTTTCAGGTCACGGTATTCATACAGGCGCGCAGCAAGAACGACCGCAGCCAGAACGGTTTTCCGCTGATCGGGGTGACCCCTGGTCTCACCGATTACCAGCCGGAGTTACGCATCACCGCAGGGCGTTTGTTCAGGCCCGGACTGCATGAGTTGATCGCCAGCGACAAGTGCGTCCGCGAATACACGGATTTCGACGTCGGCTCGAAGCGGCACATGCGCGGTGGCGACTGGCTGGTCGTGGGCAATTTCGATCTGACGAGCACCGTCTGCATCGTGTTCGCAGATGGCGACACGATCCTGTCGGCTTTTGGCCGCTCTACCTACAATCAGGCGAATGTGATGTTGCAATCGCCCGCCACATTTGCGGAGCTGAGCAATGCGCTCAAAACAAATCCGTCGCTGCACCTGAAGGTCCAGCACGAGGCGGAAGTCTTTGAGGAGTACACGCGCGAGATCAACGGCATACTGAACTTCGTCAGCTATTTCGTGGGGGCGATCGTGGCTTTGGCGGCCACCATCGGTGCGGCCAACTCACTGTACGCCATCGTCGACGGTCGCCGTCGCGAGCTGGCGGTCCTGCGGGCGGTCGGATTCAATGGCTTGCCAATCGTTGCCTCGGTGATATCGGAATCCATTCTGCTGGCACTGCCCGGCGCTTTGATCGGCGCGCTGGTGGCGTGGTTGCTGTTCAATGGGCTGCTGGCGAGTCCTTTCGGCGCCAGCTTTCACATGGCGGTGACGCCTTCGCTGGCGTTGCTGGGTCTCGGCTGGGCGCTCGGCATCGGCGCCATCGGCGGCCTGCTGCCGGCGCTGCGAGCTGCCCGCGTGCCGGTGACGGTGGCGCTGCGCGCGACCTGATCAATCGCGGTCCGGCGCCCCCAGAGGAAACAATTTGCGGTAAGGCCGCGCCTCGTCAACCGTGCGGGCCACCGATGGCCGCGCAAGGGCCCGAGCGCGATAGGCCCGGGTAGCAGAAAACTGCTCGCCGATGGGATGCACCCAGTCGGCGTAGAAAAGCGCCGGCGCCGCCGAACAGTCAGCGAGCGTGAAGTCATTGCCTGCCAGCCAGCCCTGTGCCGCAACGTGCTGGTCGAGCCATCGGTACGCCACCTCCAGTAGGTTCCTCGCGTCGCTGACACCCTTGGTATCGCGTTGCCCTTCGGGCCGCATGCGATCCGATACCAGTAGCTGCATCGGCGTCATGACGTAGTTGTCGAAGAATCGATCCAGGAAGCGCACCTTGAGCGCGGCGTCACCGGTCTGCGGTATCAGGCGCGTCGGTCCCGGGTGATGCAGCATGAGATGTTCGATGATGATGCTGGACTCGAAGACCAATGCATCACCGTCCCGCAGCACTGGAAATTTCCGGATTGGCCAGAGCGACTCCAGTTCCGCCCACCCGGCTGCATCCTCGACCACGCGATAGGTGAAGTCGGTGTCGTTCTCATACAGGGCAATCAATACTTTCCAGCAATAGGAGGCAAAGGGGTGCGCATACAGTGTTAGCGACATGGGGGCCTCGGAAGTGATGCGCTATTTTACCGTGCGTCCGCCGCGATTGCCTGACTGCCTGCGCTCAGCGGCGATGAAGGCGTCGAAGGTCGGCTCGGTGGCGAGGGCCTCCAGACGGCGCGCTTGAGCATCCAGGCGCCGAATGGCTGCCAACGCTTCCGTTGATCCAAGCCTGGCGCGACTCACCGCGCGCCGGAGCACATCGATCGTGCGGTCGAACACGGCGATGGGCACTGGAAATGGATGTCCGTCCTTGCCGCCATGGGCGAGCGCAAAGCGCGCTGGATCGGAGAACCTCGATGGGGCTCCATGCACGAGCTCTGCGACGAACGCGAGTGCCGCCACGGTTCGGGCGCCGACGCCCGGAGTCAGCAACACATCCGCGAAATCCCTGGGGCCGGCGTCGGCCGCGGCCGCCAGCGTACCGCGCAATCGCTTAAGAGTGACATCGGAAGCCCGCACATCGTGGCGATGCGGCATCCGCAAATGCGGCAGCGGTGGGGCGAGCGATTCAGTATCCGGGAACAGTGACAGCGCGGCGTTCCCTGCCGCCTGGTAGCGCCGCAGCACGGAAATGGTTTGCTCAGGGCCGGAACGCGTGAGTTCGAGCGCGGCCGTGCGATTTCTGGCGGCGCGCGCGTCCGCAAGGTTGACGATAGTGCCAACGTTTCGTCCCTCGATAGCCGCATGGGGCGAGTCGAAGTATCCGGGCAGACTTTCCGACTGCCAGTGATAGCGGCGAGCCTCGCGCAGCTGTTCATTCATACCCTGCTGGACCACGCACCAATGCCCGTCGGCGGTGACGAAGAACGCATGCATATAGAGATCGAAGCCGTCCTGCACCGCGGCGCTGTCGATCTTCGCCACCAGGCGACTGGCACGCACCAGCGCCAGCGCGTCGAGCCCGGTCGTCTCTCCCACCTGGAGCAGTTCATTCGGAGTCTGGCGCGCGCGCGCGCCTTTCCCGCCACAGACGTAAATACCCAGTTCGCGTTGAACCGGAGCAAGGCCACGCTTCAATGCGCCAATGACACTGGTGGTGATACCGGATGAGTGCCAGTCCATGCCCATGACGGCGCCGAAGGACTGGAACCAGAACGGGTGCGCCAGTCGCCGCAACAGCTCATCGCGGCCGTATTCATGCACGATGGCCTCGACGATCACGCGTCCGAGCGCCGTCATTCGCGCTGACAGCCAGGCAGGCACTCGCCCCCCGTGCAGGGGTAGATCGGCACTGCCGGTGCGCTGGTGGGTCAATTCGTGTCCTGTGGAATGGGGCTGAGAATACCGGCAGTTTAGTCCGCTGCAGCAAAGCTTTGGCAGACCTTCAGCCATCATTGGCCCAGCCTTCATGCAGCCCACCGCCCGTATCTCTAACTTGTGAATCGTGTTTAGACACGTGCATTCATCAACTTAGGTCACGGAGATTGTCATGGAAAGCGCGATCAAATTCTCATCCCGTATCGTCTCTTGCCTCGTCGTCGCGAGCACAGTGGGACTGGCCTGGGCGGCCGGCACCGGAGCAGCGCGGGCCTCCGAGCCGGTTCAGTACTTGACCGAGAAAGTCGCCTACGGGGACTTGAACCTCGATACGGCGGCCGGTGCTAAAACGCTCTATATCCGGCTTCGCTACGCGGCGAAGCATGTGTGCTCGCCCGTGGCCGCCGAGCCGCGCGATCTGAACGGCTTCCACATCTGGCAGAGCTGCGTCGACAGCGCGATCGCCTCGGCGGTCGAGCAGGTTAACAAGCCCATGCTGTCCGGCCTTCATGATCTGAAGGTCAGCGTCTCCAGGACGGGCTGATCGCCCGATTGATCCTGGCCCGCCGTTGCGCAGTGTCGTAACGGCGGGCTTTTCTATGGAGGTGACAGCGCCACGTTTTTCAGGGAATATCGATGCCAACCCGTAAGCCAAGTATAAGTTCTTGTTCCCGGGTATTTGCCGCTGTCGCTATGAACTATACCCTCGGCGATCTCACCATTGACACCGGACGTCAGCAGGTCAGCCGCGGCGCGCGTGCCTTACCGCTTCCCAAGCTCTCCTATGACCTGTTGCTGGCGCTGGTACGGGCGGCGCCCAATGTCGTATCCCTGAACGAGTTGATGCGTCTCGTATGGCCGGGGATTGTGGTCAGCCCGGAAACCGTGAGCCAGCGCATCAAGATGCTGCGCGATGCCATCGGCGACGATGCGCGCGAGCCGCGATACATTGGCGGTCTGCGCGGTCGCGGCTATCAGATGGTGGCCGCGGTCGAGCAGACTACCCACAGTTCATCCACGCTGCCGGCGATGACGATCTCATCCCAGTCGGTGGCGGTGCTGCCGTTTCTGGACATGTCCGAATTGCAGGATCAGGAATATTTCGCCGATGGATTGGCCGAGGAACTGATCAATCTGCTGGCTAAGATTCCGGATATGCGTGTTCCGGCACGCACCTCATCGTTCTACTTCAAAGGCAAGTCGGAGGACATTCCGGCGATCGCCCGAAGACTCATGGTCGCGCACGTGCTCGAGGGTAGCGTGCACAAGTCCGGCGATCGCCTGCGTGTGACCGCTCAGTTGGTGCGAGCCGACAATGGCTATCATCTCTGGTCGGAAAGCTATGATCGTCGCTTCGACGATGTGTTCAAGGTTCAGGACGACATCGCCGGCTGCGTCGTCAAGGCGTTGCAGGTGAAATTGCTGGATGCGCAAATTCACCATCCCGCGCCCACCGCCAACAGCGAGGCCTACACGCTTTATCTGCAGGCCGAGTCGCTCATCAAACATCACACCTCGGAAGATTCCCTGCGCGCCTACGATTGTCTGCGGCAGGCGCTGGAACTGGACGCGAACTTTGCCGTGGCGTGGGCTGCCCTGGCTGAGCTGTACACCGACGACAATGTGATGTGGAGCAAGCGATTTTCGCTGGACGAAAGCGACGGCCAGAATATCGACCTGGCCACCCGGGATTTCCTGCTGGGAACGACCAAGTTATCCGGCGCCGCCAAGACCGCAGGCGCGCGAGCGCTGGCACTGGACCCCGATGCGGCCGATATTCATCGGGCTTTGGCCAGTGTGGTGCTGTTCTTTGATTTCAACTGGGATGCTGCCGATGCGGGGCTCAAAAAGGCGCGGGCGCTCGACCCGGGCAACGCCCGCATTACCGAGCAGTCGGCGCGCCTGGCCATCGCCATGGGACGCCTCACCGAAGGGCTGGCGCTGGCCAATCTCGCGGTTTCCATGGACCCGCTGGGGACAGCTTATTGGGCCGTCGGCAGCGCCCATCACCGGCTGGGTGCGCTGGAGCGGGCGGCCGCGGCGTACCGCCGGCTGATCGAACTTCACCCAACAATGCCCGGTGCCCATTTCCGATACGGGTTGGTTTTACTCTCCCAGGGCCAGCCCCAGGCCGCGTTGGAGCAGATGGAGCGGGACGAGCCCTGGTACCAGCAAACGGGTGTGGCCCTTGCACTGGACGCCCTGGGTCGTCGCGCCGAAGCCGACCGGGCGCAGGCGCTGGCCGAAACGAATTGGGGCAACGGCATGGCCTATCAGTTGAGCTACATCTATGCGGCCAGAGGCGAGCAAGACACATCCATTGCCTGGCTCGAGCGTGCTTCCAGGCAACGCGACGCGGGCATCTTGTCGATGGCACATGATCCGATGGTGGCGAGCCTGACCGGCAACCCGGCATTCAAGGCGCTGCAGCGCAAGCTGAAGTTGCCGCTATAGCGCGCGCCGTCAGTTCAGCGACCGTAGTCCAGTTTCGGATACCAGTCAGTGCCGCGCCCTTCGCGCGTGGAATCCAGAATGGTCCATATCGGCATCAGGTCCGGCGCGCCGCGCGGGTCCTGTCCGGGATCCGCGCTTTCCGGACCCATCTCGCCGCTCCAAAAGTGGCGAATCACGCCGTCCCGCCGCTCGAACACGGTGAAGGCTGGGCCTTCGGCGCCTTGCGGGCTGAGCGCGTGATAGTCGCGGCTGAATTCGCCGCTGCCGTCGCTGTAAAGCTTGAGGTTGTGCCAGCCGCGTTCCTTCTTGAAGGCCATCAGCTTGGCAATCGGCGAACGCGCGATCACCGCCAGGGCCACGCGTTGCTCGAGGTCGCGCGTCTCGCCGTCCCAGGCGCTGAGCAGCGAGGTGCACATGGGACACGGTCGCTCACGCTGCGGCCCGAACATATAGCTGTACGTCACCAGGGTTTGCTGGTCGCCGAACAGGTCCGCCAGCACCACCGGTCCGTGTTCGCTGTCGAACCGGTATGCCTTAATCACCTCGCCGCCCGGCGGCAGGGCGCGGCGCTGTTCCGCCACGCGTTCGATCTGTCGACGCAGTTCTATCTCCTGCGCCAGCAGAGCGTCGCGCGCGGTTCGGTATTCCCGGCTCTCGTTCGGAAAGCGCATGGGATTTCGTTTCACCAGCTCAGTGGCCGGCGCAAGTGTCGTGGTGACGGGCATACGCATACCTCTCAATTTGCCGCTACGTTAGCGCTGGCCAGATCGCATGTCGACGCAGGCGTGAGCCATTTTCCGAATGTGCAAACACTGCTGCGTATCGCGCCGGTTCAATATGCCGGCGGCTTGATCGTGGTCATCGTGGGGGTGGTTCTGAGCCAGATCAGCGATCGGATTGCCGTTCGTCCTCATTAAGCCACACGTCCCGGCAGCATTGCGGAGCGGTTTGGCAGCAATCGTCAATTTGCCGCAACACGTGATACACGGCGATGCGTGCTAGCGCACAGACAGGTCGGGCTTTCCATGCGCACGATAGCCACAAATGCCTCTGCTACACTCCGCGCCGCGCGATTCCCAATCACCATCCGGCAATTTTCACTGTGACCTCGAGCTGCAATAAGAAGTACCAGCAAATCATCGCGGCCCAATATGCCCAGGCAGATAACTGGCGGGGATTGATTCAGGTTGTGACGGCACTCGGATCGGTAGCGATCCTGTGGGCACTGGCATTGGTTAGTGTCGCCATATCCTATTGGCTGACGGCGGCGACCGTACTGCTGATCAGTCTGTTCACTTTGCGCGTGTTCGCACTGATGCACGAGTGCGGTCATGGCAGCTTGTTTCGCAGCCAATGGCTGAACCGCGCCGCCGGCTTCCTGCTGGGTGTGGTTTCCGGAATGCCGCAGTACGTCTGGTCACAGCACCATAACTATCATCACGCGCACAACGGCAACTGGGAGCGGTATCGCGGACCGTATACGACGGCCTCCGTGGATGAGTACGCGGCCATGACTGGAACGCAACAGCGGCTGTACCGCTACAAGTGCAGCGTCGCGGTCTCTCCTCTCGTTGGATTCATCTACTTGATACTCAACCCGCGATTGACCTGGCTGAAAGGCACTCTCGAGCTCATCGGTCACGTGCTCAAGAGCAAGATCTCTGATCCCACGCTGTCATTGAAGACCATCGTTGCCGGGTTTCCAGCGCGCTACTGGAAATCGCGCAAGGAATACCGGCACATGTTGTGGAACAATGTGGTGCTGCTCAGCGTCTGGGGATTGATGTGCCTGGTTTTCGGTCCGCTGCTGTTTTTCACTATCTATATAGCCAGCGTCTCTCTCGCGGGCGCGGCCGGCATCGTGCTGTTCACGGTCCAGCATAATTTCGAACACGCCTATGCCAGCGACAGTAAGCACTGGGACTACGATACCGGTGCCCTTGAAGGAACCAGTTTTCTGATCATGCCGCGCTGGCTGAATTGGATCACGGCCAATATTGCTTACCATCACATTCATCATCTGTCGGCTCGAATTCCAAATTACCGACTGAGCAAGTGTCATGATGAATTGCGGCACCTGTTTTCGGAAGTCACCCGCCTGAAATTGTCGCAGGTGCACAAGTCACTGAAATTCATTCTGTGGGATACGCGGGCGCAGCGAATCATTTCAGTGGCTGAGTACCGGCAACAGCTGTTCGGCGCGCGCATTATTTAAATTCGCGCCATCAGTGGTCGATTGCTGACGGCACTTGGAATCGATAGTGCACCTGGCCGCCCAGGGATCCATCCGTCTGCCAGGTCCATTCACTGAAGTCCACACTACCCGTAGTGTCGATCCTGATGATGGTTGAGCTCCGGGTGCCGTAGTCGCTGCCGCGAATGAAAGCGCTCGAGAGCAGGCGCTCCCACTCCAGACTCACACCCGTGCGCGGCAATTCGTGATCTGCGGCAACGCGTTCATCGCGCAGCAGTTCGAGCAAGGAGTGATCATCCGGCATGGCCATGAGTGCGCTGGCCAGTTGGGATTTGGCGCGCTGCACCTTGGGCCATGGCGTATCGAGCAGATGATTCGACAGGCCGTAGATGCCGGGCTCGAGCACACGAGCGGCGGCCGAGGCACTTTCGAACACGCCCAGTTGCCGGCCGTCGGTGCACAGCAGGTTGAAGCCGGCATACTGCGCACTGGTATCGCCCAGTTGCGCCAAGCGTTGGGGAATTGGCGCCTGCGCTTCGAGCATGGCAACCACCAACCCGCCGCGGCTGGGCGCGTCGCGCTGCACCTCGGCCGGCGCGCGGTAATTCGTGAGTGCCGCAATCTGGCCGCGCCGTGTGATCCCCAGCCAGGTGCCGCGCGCCTCGAGGTCGCGTCCGGCCAGGATCTGCGGTCGATCGGTCCACCAGTGCGCTGCCGCCGTCGGCCGGCGACGAAACTCATCGCGATTGGCGGCGACCACGATCGGATAGCGGTCATGAACCTGCCAGGCCACCAGTATCAGGCACATGACCGCAGTTCCTTGCAAAGGCGGCGGATATCTTCGGGATTGGTACCGCAGCAACCGCCGATGAGGCGGGCGCCCGCGTCGTACCAGGCGCAGCCATGTTCGGCGAACGTGCTCGCATCCGCCTGCGGATATGCCAGCAGCGGTTTGTTGGTGCGGAGCCGCATTTGACGCAGCAGCGGCACGACGTATCGCGGCGGCGTGCAATTGACACCCATGCTGATCACCTGCGCGAATTCTCCGAGCACCGCCGCGCAATCGCTAATGGACTCACCTTCGCAGGTGTGCTGCGCGTCCCGGCACGCGAAGCTGATCCAGGCCGCGGTGCCAGGACGCTCCTGCAGCAGCCGCGCCAGCACCAGGGCTTCGCGCAGACTGGGAATGGTTTCGCACGCCAGCAGGTCGGCGCCGGAATCGGCCAGCAGCAGCAGCCGGGGACGATGGAATGCCGTGAGCACATCGTCGCTCACGCCGTAGTGCCCGCGGTATTCGGAGCCGTCCGCGAGCATGGCGCCATAGGGTCCCACGGATGCAGCAATCAACGGTGGCAATCGATCGTAGCGATGGCGCTCATCGCGCCAGAACTCCTCGCGGGCGGCGACCGCGAGCGCCACGGCATCGCGCATCAGCCGTGCGGCCGAGACGGCATCGATGCCGCGCCGGGCAAATCCTTCGAAGCTGGCCTGATAGGTGGCTGTGACGGCGACGTCGGCACCGGCCTCGAAATAGTCACGATGCACGGCCTGGATCAGGCTCGGCTGCTCCAGCAACAGCTTCGCGGACCAGAGCATATCGCGTAGATCTGCGCCGCGACGTTCCAGTTCGCTGGCCAGCGCGCCGTCCAGAATCATCACCGGGCGCCGGGCCAGAAATTCCGCCACGGGGTTCCGGATCATAAGCGGCGACTATAGCGCGAGGCCCGCCAGGCTTGGCCAACGTTACGCAGTGACCGCCGCGAAGCCGCGCGCAATAACACCGGCACAGACGCACGCGCGCTGGCTCAGTCCTTTGCGATTGATCAGTCGCACGCGACCGCGCACGTAATCGACCAGGTGATCGCGCTGCAGGCCCATGGCCGCGCGAGTCACCGATACCCGGCGCACGCCCAGGCAATCCGCGATGCGCTGCTGGGTGAGTTCAATTTCCGTGGCGCCTACGCGATCGAACGCCAGTAACAGCAGCCGGCAGAGCCGTTGCTCAATCGGATGATAGTTATTGCACACTGCCAGCTGCGAGGCCTGATAAATGAGGGCAAACGAGTAGCGCAGCAGCAGTTGCTGCAGCGCACCCGCCTGTCGGAATTCACCCAATAAGGCGGCGGCGGGAAGCCTGTACGCGCTGCCACCCACCTGGACTTCGGCCTGATTATCCAGCCGCTCTACGCCGAGGAATAAGGAGACGCCCAGCATGCCTTCCCGGCCGATGGGCCAGGCTTTTGCCCTTGCCCCGGCCTCGTTGGTGGGATACATGGCGGCCACGATGCTGTCGCCGGGAAAGTAGGCAAATTTCACGCGCGTGTTGGCTCGGCACAGAACCTCGCCCGAGTGCAATGTGATGGGCTGAAGTTCGGGCAGCAGGCGGCGATAGGCCGCGTGTGGTAAGGCCGCCAACAGGGAGTTGGTTCTTGTTGAGGCTGCGGCCTCCGCTGGTTGCACGTGCATTGCCAAACTGGACCGGGCGAAGGAGTATCCCATGACCGTGCCTGTAGGGTGAGCAGCGCACCACGCGACTGCGCAGGAACTATATTCCCACTATACAGAAATCTGCACTGAACGTGCCGGGCGATCGCCGCGCCGGGACGACAAACCGACGGCGCTTAGCTATGCTTTCGGACATAAGCAGCTCAACTTCGGCGGATCATCGGGAGGATCGGTGCGTTACCAGCTATTAGGTCAAACCGGCCTGTATGTCTCCGAGCTGTGCCTGGGGACCATGACCTTTGGCGGCAAGGGCCACTGGCAGAATATCGGTCGCCTGCAACTCGACGATGCCGCAGCGTTGGTCAAAAAGTCCTTTGACGCTGGCATCAACTTCATCGACACCGCCAACGTCTACTCGCTGGGGGAGTCCGAGTCGTTGACGGGGCAGGCCATCAGGAAACTCGGTCTGCCCCGCGATCAACTCGTCATCGCCACCAAAGCCACCGGCATGATGAATGAATTGCCCAATGGCCGGGGTCAGTCGCGCTATCACCTGATGAACGAAGTCGAAGCCAGTCTCAAGCGTCTGCAGGTCGATCACATTGATTTATATCAATTACATGGCTTCGACCCGCTGACGCCGCTGGAGGAGTCGCTGTCGGTACTCAACGATCTGGTACGTTCCGGAAAAGTGCGCTACATCGGACTGTGCAATATGGCGTCCTGGCAGATCATGAAGGCGCTGGCCATTTCCGATCGACGCCATTGGACGCGCTTCGAAAGCGTGCAGGCGTACTACACCATCGCCGGACGTGACCTGGAGCGGGAAGTTATCCCGCTGGTGCAGGATCAAAAGCTGGGCCTGATGGTTTGGAGCCCGTTGGCCGGCGGGCTGTTGACCGGCAAATACAACGCCGATGGCAAGGGCCCCGAGGGCGCCCGGCGCACCAATTTCGATTTTCCGCTCGTGGACAAGCCCAGGGCGGCACGCTGTGTCGAGGCCATGCGGCCGATCGCACAGGCGCATGGCGTGTCGGTGGCGCAGATTGCCCTGGCATGGCTGCTGTCGCGCCCTGCGGTCACCACCGTCATCATCGGTGCCAAGACCGTCGAGCAGCTCGAGGACAATATCGCCTCCACCCGGGTGCGACTGGGTGACGAGGACTTCAAGTCACTCGACGCTGTCAGTCAATTGCCGCCGGAGTATCCCGGCTGGATGCTGGCATTCCAGTCGCAGTATCGTGCCAAGGCGCCCGTCAAGGAATGACAGCGCCGCGAGCGCCGCCGGTATGCCCAAGCCGCATTCGCAGCGGGTGAGGCACCGCCCGGACAATCGTATCCTGCGGCAACTGCACGCGCGGCCACGATTGTTCATTGCCACGAGCATCGCGGTGTTGGTGGCCCTGCTGTTGCCGGCCAGCCTGCGCATTCAACCGGTGACGCGCCTGCTCATCGCCTGGAACGCAGGCACCCTGCTGTATGTCGCGCTCGCTGCCATCATGATGATTCGTTCCTCGCCGCAGAAGATGTTGTACCGCGCGCAACTGCAGGATGACGGCAAGATCACGATCCTGGTATTGGTGTGCCTGACCGCGATGGCGAGCCTGGCGGCCATGGCGGGCGAGCTGGCAGTGGTCAAGACCGCGCACGGTCTCCTCAAGGGCGCGCACATCGCCCTGGCCGGCTGCACGGTGCTGTCGTCCTGGGCCTTCATCCAGATGATGTTTGCGCTGCACTATGCCCACGACTACTACGCCGCGGTGTCTCACCGACGGCCGGTGGGGTTGGGTTTTCCCCACGACGACCGTCCCGACTATGGCGACTTCTTCTATTTCTCGGCCATCATCGGTACTTCCGGGCAGACCGCCGACGTGCCGTTCATGTCCAAGCCCATGAGGCGCGTCGGCACCATGCATTGCATTCTCGCGTACCTGTTCAACACCACGGTGCTGGCCTTGCTGATCAACATTGCCGCGAGCCTGTTCTAGAAGCGCATAAACACATGGCTGTGGCGGCAGCATCCGGGAGCCGTGGACGGCTTGCACCCGTTATCCGCCGACGCTAGAATGAACGTTCATTCATTATACCCGGGCTGGCTGCTGCGTGGCCCAAATTCCTTCGCTTCGTTGGTCTCAAGGTGTTGCATGCGTCATATCAAGACTGAGCGGTGTCATCACCAGGTCGCAGTGTTGTTGGCCGTCATGGCGCTCGCCGGCTGTGGTGGCGCGGCGCCGGGGGGGCGGCCGATGGGCGGCGGTCCTCCGCCGCAAGTCACGGTGGTCACGCTCAAGGCCGAGCCGGTCACCCTGACGCGCGATCTGCCCGGACGCACCAATGCCTTTCTCGTGGCAGAGGTGCGGCCGCAGGTCACCGGTATCGTCAAGCAGCGGCAGTTCACGGAAGGCGCATTGGTCAAGGCGGGGCAGCCACTGTATGAACTCGACGATGCTATCTATCGCGCCCAGCTCAACAGCGCGCAGGCCTCGCTGCAGAAGGCCCAGGCGACAGTGGCCGCGGCGAAACTCGCCGCCGACCGCTCGCGCGAGCTGGTGAAGATCGACGCCGTCAGCGCCCAGGACAATGACAACGCCATCGCCGCTCTGGGCCAGGCGCAAGCGGACGTCGCCGCGGGGCAGGCGGCCGTGACCAACGGTACGGTGAACCTGGCGTACGCGCATATCGTCGCGCCCATCAGCGGCCGCATCGGCAAGTCCGAGGTAACCCAAGGCGCCCTGGTGACCGCCAACCAGGCCGCGGCAATGGCCACCATCCAGCAGCTCGACCCCATCTACGTCGATGTCAACCAGGCCAGCAGCGAGTGGCTGCGCCTGAAACAGGAGATCGAAAGCGGCCGCGCACAATCGGGCACGGCCGAGTCGGCGGTGAAAATCATCCTCGGTGACGGCCGCACCTATGACCATGACGGCAAATTGCAGTTCGCCGACGTGACCGTCGACCCCAGCACCGGCGATTTTCTGTTACGCGTCATCGTGCCGAATCCCGACGGCCTGCTGCTGCCGGGAATGTATGTGCGCGCGGTACTGGACGAAGGGGTACTGCCGCAGGGCGTGCTGGCGCCGCAACAGGGCATCACGCACGATCCCAAGGGCAACGCCAGCGCGATGGTGGTGAACCGGGACGGCAAGGTCGAGGCGCGTATCGTGAAGGCGTCGCGCACGGTCGGCAATCAGTGGCTGATCGATGACGGACTCGTGGCCGGCGATCGCGTGATTGTCGAGGGTCTGCAGAGGATTCAGCCGGGCATGGCCGTGAAGGCGGTGGAGTCCTCGGGCAACGGCATCGCCGAAGGTGCAGCGGCCGCGCCGGGTGCCGCCGGCGCGGATGGCGCCGGCGCCGCGCACTAGCCTCAAGGTCACGCCATGTCACGCTTCTTCATCGATCGTCCGATCTTCGCCTGGGTGGTGGCATTGATCATCATGCTGGCCGGGCTGCTGTCGATCACCCATTTGCCGATTGCCCGCTATCCGAATATCGCGCCGCCATCAGTGGCCATCAGCGCCTCCTATCCCGGCGCTTCGGCGCAAACGGTCGAAGACTCGGTCACGCAGATCATCGAGCAGAACATGACCGGCCTCGACGGGCTGATCTACATGCATTCGACCAGCGACAATGCCGGCAATGTTTCCATCACGCTGACCTTCGCCAGCGGCACCAATCCGGATACGGCGCAGGTGCAGGTGCAGAACAAGCTGCAGCAGGCGACGCCGCTGCTGCCGCAGATCGTGCAGCTGCAGGGCATCAGCGTCAACAAGACCAACAGCAGCTTCCTGCTGGCGATCGGCTTCGTGTCGGACGATGGCAGCATGAGCGGCGGTGACATCGCCGACTATCTGGCCACCAATGTCTACGATGCGATGAGCCGCGTCGAAGGCGTGGGCGGCGTGCAGTTGTTCGGCGCGAAATACGCTATGCGCATCTGGCTCGACGCGGACAAGCTCAACGCCTACGCACTGACGCCGCAGGATGTCATCACCGCGATTCAGGGCCAGAACGCGCAGATATCCATCGGCCAGCTCGGCGATACGCCGTCGGTACCGGGCTCGCAGCTGAATGCCACCATCACCGCGCTCGGCCGGCTGCAGACCCCGGAGCAGTTTCGCGCCATCGTCTTGCGCAGCAACAGTGACGGCTCGACGCTGCGATTGGGCGATGTGTCACGCGTGGAACTCGGGGAGGCGAGCTATAGCTTCTCGGTCGAGTACAACGGCAAGCCCGCCTCGGGCATGGGCATTCAGCTGGCCACCGGTGCCAATGCGCTGCGCACCGTGCAGGGCGTGACTGCGCTGCTGGCATCGCTGCAGCCCCGTCTGCCGCACGGGCTCAAGGCCGTCAACGCCCTCGATACCACCCCGTACGTGCGCAAGTCCATCAAGGAAGTCGTCAAGACGCTGCTGGAAGCGATCGCGCTGGTGTTCCTGGTAATGCTGGTATTCCTGCAGAACATACGGGCCACGTTGATACCGACGATTGCGGTACCGGTGGTACTGCTCGGCACCTTCGCGGCACTTAACGTGGCCGGTTACTCGA
Organism: Steroidobacteraceae bacterium; assembly: GCA_036496405.1. Classification (GTDB taxonomy): domain Bacteria; phylum Pseudomonadota; class Gammaproteobacteria; order Steroidobacterales; family Steroidobacteraceae; genus FEN-1191. Next base: position 16,140 of record DASXLF010000611.1, read on the forward strand.
TCAATATGCTGACCATGTTCGCCGTGGTGCTGGCGATCGGTCTGCTGGTCGATGATGCCATTGTCGTGGTGGAAAACGTCGAGCGGCTCATGACCGACGAGGGTCTGTCACCGGTTGAGGCCACGCGACGCTCCATGGATCAGATCACTGGTGCGCTGATCGGCATCGCGACCGTGCTGTCCGCGGTGTTCATCCCCATGGCGTTCCTGGCCGGATCCACCGGTGTGATCTACCGTCAGTTCTCGATCACCATCGTGTCGGCCATGGTCCTGTCGGTGATTGTCGCCATTGTGCTTACGCCGGCGTTGTGCGCCACGCTGCTGCGGCCCGTGAAGAAGGGCGAGCACCATTCCGATAAGGGTTTTTTCCGCTGGTTCAACCGCAACTTCGACCGCGCCAGCCGCGGCTATCAGGGCATCGTCGGACGCCTGGTTGCGCGCCCGTGGCCCTACATGCTGGTGTATGTGGCGCTGGCGTCAGTGATGGGCCTGTTGTTCCTGAAGTTGCCCACCTCGTTTCTGCCCGATGAGGACCAGGGTTATCTGCTGACGCTGGTACAGACGCCTGTGGGTGCGACTCAGGAGCGGACGCTGCGCGCTCTGGATCAGGTGCGCGATTATTTCCTCAACCGTGAGCAGGCCGCGGTCAAGTCGATCTTTACGGTGGCGGGCTTCAGCTTCAGCGGCGGTGGCCAGAACTCCGGTATCGGCTTCATCCTGTTGAAGGATTGGGACCAGCGTAAGTCCCCGAAGCTGGGTGTGCAGGCCTTGCAGGGCCGTGCCTACGGTGCCTTGTCACAGATCAAGGACGCCATGGCGTTTGCATTCTCCCCGCCGCCGGTCGATTCACTGGGTAACTCGGCCGGGTTCGATATCTATCTCAAGGACAACAACGGCCAGGGTCACGAGGCGCTGACGGCGGCTCGCAATCAGTTCCTGGGCATGGCGTCCAAGGACAAGCTGCTGGCCAACGTGCGGCCCAACGGTCAGGAAGATGCGCCGCAGTTCCATCTCGACATCGATGCGCAGAAGGCCACCTCGCTCGGTCTGTCGATGAACGATGTCGATACCACGCTGGCGGTTGCCTGGGGTGGCCGCTATATCGATGACTTCATCGATCGCGGACGGGTCAAGCACGTGATCGTGCAGGCGGATGCGCCGTTTCGCATGGTGCCCGAGGATTTTGGCCGCTGGTACGTGCGCAACGCGCAGGGGCACATGGTCTCGACGTCGTCCTTCTCCACCTCTCATTGGGAGTATGGCTCGCCGCGGCTCGAGCGTTTCAATGGCGTGTCCGCGATCGACATTAATGGTGAGGCGGCGCCTGGTGTGAGTTCCGGCGATGCCATGAAGGAAATCCAGAAACTGGTATCCAAGCTGCCGCCCGGCTTCTCGATCGACTGGAGCGGGCAGTCTTATCAGGAGCGGGCTGCCGGGGCGCAGACGCCGACGCTCTACACGCTGTCGCTGATCGTGGTGTTTCTGTGTCTTGCGGCGCTGTACGAGAGCTGGTCGATTCCCACGGCCATTCTTCTGGCCGTACCGCTGGGGGTGATCGGCGCGGTACTGGCCACTACCGTGCGCGGCCTGGAGCGCGACATTTACTTCCAGGTGGCCATGCTCACTACCATCGGCCTGGCCAGCAAGAACGCCATCCTGATCGTGGAATTCGCCAAGGAAAATGTTGAGCACGGCATGGATGTAATCGAGGCCACCATGCATGCGGTGCGCGATCGCCTGCGCCCCATTCTGATGACATCATTGGCCTTCGGCCTGGGTGTGCTGCCGCTGGCGGTGGCGACCGGCGCCGGCGCCGGCGCACAACGCGCCATCGGGACCGGCGTGTTCGGCGGCATGGTGGCGGGCACTTTCCTCGGCATCTTCTTTATTCCCGTGTTCTTTGTGACCGTGCAGCGGGTATTTCACAGTCTGCCGGACGAGCCCCATCACGAGCCGCCGCCGCCGACGGCTCCCGGCGAGGGCGGCAACCATGGCGCCTGAGTACACCGTTCGCGGCCGAGGGCTGATGGTGCCGGCGCTGGGCGTTGCCTGGCTGTGCCTGCTCAGTGCCTGCACCATGGAGCCGCGCTACCGGGCACCGCCGTTGCCGGTCCCGGATCAGTGGCCGATCCCAGCCACGACCCCTGACGATAGCGAGGGCGCAGCGGCCACGGCCGCGCCCGCAACGGCGGCTCCCACGCCGGCGGTGAGGGATATCGGCTGGCGCGATTTTTTTGTCGACGCCAATCTCCAGCGATTGATTGCCGCGGCGCTGGCGAACAACCGTGATCTGCGTGTGGCGATATTGAACATCGAACGCGCACGCGCACAGTACCGGATCCAGCGCGCCGACCTGCTGCCGGCGATCAATGCCTCGGGCAGCTTCACGCGCGAAAAGCTGCCGCCGGCCGAGACTTTTGCCACGACCTCCTTTACCGGCAACATTTATCAGGCTGGTGTCGGTATCTCCGCGTATGAGGTGGATCTGTTCGGGCGAGTGCGCAGCCTTACGCATGCCGCGCTCCAACAATACTTGGCTGCGGATGCGGCGCGCCGCGGTGCGCAGCTGAGCCTGATTGCGGAAGTCGCCAATGCCTATCTGACGTTGGCATCGGATCGTGACCTGCGGCGGCTGGCCGAGCAGACGCTTCAGAGTCAGGAAGCCTCATTCAATCTCGCCCAGCGCGCACACGACGCCGGTTCGACCTCCGGATTGGATCTGGCGCAAGCGCAGACTACGGTCGAGCAGGCACGTGCGGACCTGGCCCGTTATGAGGGCAGCATCGCCCAGGATATCGATGCGCTGACGCTGCTGGTGGGCGCCCCGGTGGATCCGGCCTGGCTGCCGGAAGCGTTCGACTCTCAAACCATGGGCATCGATGCGCTGCCGGCCGGCCTGCCTTCGGACGCGCTGCTGCGGCGACCGGATGTGCTGGAAGCGGAACACAATCTGCGTGCTGCCAACGGCAACATTGGCGCTGCGCGCGCGGCTTTTTTCCCGCAGATCACGCTCACGGGCAATATCGGCTCGGCGAGCCTGGAGCTGTCGGACCTTTTCAAGGCCGGCAGCGGCGCCTGGTCGTTCGTGCCGCAGATCACGCTGCCGCTGTTTCACGGCGGGGCGCTGCGCGGCAATCTCGAAGTGGCGAACGTCGGGCAAAAGATTGCGGTGGCTCAGTATGAAAAGGCGATCCAGTCGGGCTTTCGCGAGGTGGCCGATGCACTGGCGCTCACCGCGACCTTGAATCGGCAGCGCGCCTCCCAGGAAGCACTGGTCGCCGCCACCAGCCGCGCCTACGAGCTCTCGACGCAGCGCTACAAGGCAGGCCGCGACAGTTATTTGACCGTGCTCGATTCCCAGCGCAGCAATTACGCGGCGCAGCAGGGATTGATCGCCACGCGCCTGGCCGAGCAAAACAATCGCGTCAGCCTGTACGGGGCGCTTGGCGGTGGCTGGCGCGAGCACAGCCCGTGAGTCGCCGCACGCTCAGCGAGCGCACGCCCATGCCGGCAGTGCCGTCCGTGAAACCGCAGACTTCAATCGCCAGCGCGCGTGCGGAGCGGCAACGCGAGCGCATCCTCGATGCGGCCGAGCTGTGCTTTATTCAGAGCGGGTTCCACGCCGCCAGCATGGTTCATATTGCCCAGACCGCCGATATGAGTGCCGGACTCATCTACCGCTACTTCGACAGCAAGAGCGCCATCGTCAAGGCGATCATCGAACGCCATCTCGAGTCCGATCTGCACAAGATGATCAGCCGACTCAATAGCGCCGAGGATGTGAGCCGAATCGTGCTGCAGATCTTTGACTCCTGGCGACGCCGTGACGATCCCAAGATGAATCCGGTGCTGATGCTGGAGCTGGCGGCCGAATCGACGCGCGATCCGAAGATTGCGCGCGCCGTGCATCGCAAGGACCAGGCCATCGGCGAAAAACTGGCGCAATCCATGCGCCGCACTGCGCGTGCGCGCGGCGTTACGCTCCCGGCCGCCACGGCTCGCAGCCGCAGTGTGATGCTGCAATGTCTGGTCGAGGGCCTGGCATTGCGGGTGGTGCGCGACCCGAAGCTGCGACGAGCCACGCTGCAACCGGCGCTGGATTCGATCATCGCCGTGTTGATGGGTTGAAGCGATGGGGCCGGTTGCCCGGGCGCTGATCAGCTGGCATGCGAATCACGGCCGCCACGAGTTGCCGTGGCAGCACGAGCGGACGCCATACCGCGTCTGGATCTCGGAGATCATGCTGCAACAGACCCAGGTGTCGACGGTCATCGGTTATTACCAGCGCTTCATGCAGCGCTTTCCTGACGTGGCCGCGCTGGCTGCGGCACCACTCGATGAGGTCCTGCACCTGTGGTCGGGACTTGGCTATTACTCGCGCGCTCGCAACCTGCAACGCGCGGCCCAGCGCATCGTCGCCGAATTTGACGGTCAGCTGCCCGATGAGCGCGAGCAACTGGCGCAATTGCCCGGCATCGGCCGTTCTACCGCCGCGGCCGTCCTGGCTTTAGCAAGCGGGCGCTGCGAGACGATCCTCGATGGCAACGTCAAGCGCTTGCTGGCGCGCTACTTCGGCATCGACGGAGCGCCCGGTCGTTCCGCAACCATGCGCGAGTTGTGGCGGCGCGCCGAAGAATGCACGCCCGCGACCCAGGTCGCCGTTTACACCCAAGCCATCATGGATTTCGGCGCAACGGTGTGCACGCGCCGGCGGCCGTCGTGCCCGCAATGTCCGCTGCAAGCCGACTGTGTTGCCTTTCGCGAACAGCGCGTGCAGCAATTGCCCACAGCACGTTCGCGCCCGGCGCGCCGCACCCATAGCGTCTTCATGTTGCTGGCCGCGCGCGCGGACGGCAGTGTGCTGCTGCGCCGACGCCCGGAGCACGGCGTCTGGGGCGGGTTATGGGCGCCCCCAGAATTCGACAGCCTGGCGGCGGCCGCGCTGTTTTGCGGCAATACGCTGGGGCGCGGAGAACTCGAGCCGATACCGCTGCCGCTGGTACGGCATGCCTTTACGCATTTTGACCTCCACATCACCCCGGTGCGGGCCCACTGCGCTGGCCTGCAGACGGTGATGGAAGGCGCCGAGGTGCTCTGGTATAACCCGCGCGAACCGGCCCGCATCGGCGTGCCGGCGCCGATCCTCGCGCTCTTGTCCAACTCAGGAATCTCCATTTTATGAGCCGCAGCGTGCAGTGTGTCCTTCTCCAGCGCGAGGCTCCGGGCCTCGATCGTCCGCCGTATCCGGGAGCTTTAGGCCAACGCATTTTCGAACATGTCTCAAAGGAGGCCTGGGAACGTTGGCGCGGCCATCAGATCATGCTGATCAATGAGTATCGCCTGACCCCGGTCGACCCCAAGGCGCGCAAGTTTCTCGAAACCGAGATGGAGAAGTTCTTTTTCGGCACCGGCTCGTCGAAACCCGGAGAGTTTGTTCCGCCCAAGGGTTGACGCTCGGGCCACCCGACCGGTCTAATACCGCCCCTTCCTGCCACGGCCAGGTAGCTCAGTTGGTAGAGCAGCGGACTGAAAATCCGCGTGTCGGTGGTTCAATTCCACCCCTGGCCACCATCAAACTCAGGTCCATTCTGACCACATGGTAACCAGATCATTCCGATCACATGGGTAACACTTTTGCGCTGAAGGGGTTTGGAGTTCCCAGGATTCAGTGGAGACCATTTCGGCGTAGTCGATTGATCGTTTCAAAGATCTCCGGGCTCACGCCACCAAGATGACTGTGACGCCGCGTGCGATTGTAGAACGCCTCGATGTATTCG
>DASXLF010000612.1:0-1542 GCA_036496405.1 Steroidobacteraceae bacterium
TGGCCAAAGGATGAGGTGGAGAAGCTGAAGGCGTGGCGCTCTGCTGGCATCGGCAGCACCGAGGTGGCGCGGCGGTTGGGCCGCACTGTTGCCAGCGTTGCCGCCAAGGTGCGCGATATGAAGCTGCCGGCGCTCGCCACCAAGCCAACGCCGCCAGTGCGGCCACGTGTGCATCCGCCGGAGGTGCAGCGCGCTGGCCGAACCACGCTGCCGCCACTGCCGAGCCTGTCCCGCGATGGCTAAGCAGAGCGTCGAGCTGCCGTTCCTGCCGCGCCCCTGGCAGGCCCCGCTGGTGCGCGATCCAGCCAAGCGCATCGTCGCCGTGGTGCATCGCCGCGCCGGCAAGTCCACCGCCCTGATGTGGCGCGGCATCCGCCGCTGCTTGGTCGAGCGCAAGCCGATGCCGCGTGTGGTGCATATCCTGCCCTATGGCGTCATGTGGGCGCGCACCGGGCTGTGGGACGCGCTGGCAGAGGCGGTGCGGCTGATCCCCGGCGCGGAGGTTCGCAAGGCTTCCATGAGCATCGCCTTCGCCAACGGCTCCGTGTTCCAGTGCGGCGGCGCCGACAATCAGGACAGCTGGCGCGGCGGCTATGCCGATGAGGTTATTCTCGATGAATTCGACGACACCCCGGCCTCCATGGTCCCGTTGGTGATCGAGCCGATGCTGGCCGACCGCGACGGCGTGCTGATCCGCAGCGGCACACCGAAAGGCCGCGGGGTGCTGCAAGCCGCTTATGATCGGGCCAGGACTACGCCGGGGTATTCGTCCTATCTACTCGATTACACCAAGACCGGCGCGCTGTCGGACGAGGCGATCGCGCGGCTGCGCCAGGAAATGTCGGACGAAGAGTTCGCCCAGGAACTCGAATGCTCGTTCAACAGTCCGAACTCCGGCAGCTATTACGGCAAGCTGATGGACGAGGCCGAGGAGCGGATCACGCACGTCCCGCACGATCCGACGCTCAAGGTATGGACTGCTTGGGATTTGGGGATAGACGATTCTACCGCGATCTGGTGCTGCCAGATCACCCGCGGCGGCGAGTGGCGCATGATCGACTACATCGAGGACAGCGGTGCCAGCCTCGACCATTACGTGCGCCTGCTGCAGCAGCGCCCCTACGTCTTCGAGCGCCACCTGTTGCCGCATGACGCCCAGGTGCGCGAGTTGGGCAGCGGACGCACGCGCACCGAGACGCTGAACGGCCTCGGCGTGCGGCCGACCCGCACGGTGCGGGCGCACAGCGTCGCCGACGGCATCAACGCGGTGCGGATGATCCTGCCGCGGTGCTGGTTCGACGCCGAGCGCTGCGCCAAGGGCATCCACGCGCTGCGGCATTACCGGCGGGAGTGGAACGAGGCGGCGCAGACCTGGCGGGCGAGCCCGGTGCATGACCACGCCAGCCACGGCGCCGACGCCGCGCGCTATCTGGCGCTGGGCGTGCGGGATGCGGAAGAGAAACCGCTGGACGCCATTATCGAGCAGCAGTTCGCGACCTCGCGGACGATCTACGAGGGGGCCAGCGCCTCCTGGATGAGCGT
>DASXLF010000613.1:0-1589 GCA_036496405.1 Steroidobacteraceae bacterium
GTCTCTGTTTCCGGAAGACCGCTGCGAGGGGCTGCTGGCGGACGCCGCGATCGTCCACGTCAAGCTGTCGCAGCTGCAGTTGCGCCGACCACGGCAATGGGGCGCGTGCTGGCTGGCACTGCTGCTGTGGCGGGAACTGCAACTCGATCAGTTCTGGTCGAAGCGGCTGGGCGTAAGCCGTAAGGGGACGCGATGGGATCAGGTCCTGTTCGTGCTGGTCGCCTATCGCTTGCTGGCGCCGGGCAGCGAGTGGCGGCTGCACCGCGACTGGTTTCAGCGCAGTGCCCTGGCCGATCTGCTGGGCGAGGACGCCGGGCTGGCCGAGATCCACAAGCTGTATCGCTGTCATGACCGGCTGCTGGTGCACAAGCAGGCGGTGTTCGATCACTTGGTGGGACGATGGCGCGACCTGTTCAACATCAGCTACGACGTGCTGCTGTACGACCTGACGAGCACCTATTTCGAGGCGGATCCGCCGTTTCCGGAGGGTGACAAGCGGCGCTTCGGGTACTCGCGCGATCACCGGCCGGATTGTGTGCAGATCGTCATTGCTCTGGTAGTGACCCCCGAAGGTCTGCCGTTGGCCTATGAGGTTCTGCCCGGCAACACCTCCGACAAGACGACATTGCGGGGGTTTCTCGAACGCATCGAGCGGCAATACGGCAAGGCGCGCCGGATCTGGCTGATGGACCGCGGTGTGCCGACCGAGGAAGTGCTCACCGAAATGCGCGCGGCCGACCCGCCGATGCATTACCTCGTGGGCACGCCAAAAGGTCGCCTGACGCGCCTGGAGAAGCATCTGGTGGCCAAGCCGTGGCAAGAAGCGCGACCCGGCGTGCAGGTCAAACTGTTGGCGCAAGAGGGCGAGCTCTACGTCCTGGCCCAAAGCCGCGACCGGTCGCCAAGGAGCGGGCGATGCGACGCCGCCAGTTGAAGCGGCTGTGGGCGCGGCTCAAACAACTGTCGACGATGCAGCTGACGCGCGAGGAGCTGCTGATGAAACTCGGCGCCGCGCGCGATCAATCCCGTAGCGCCTGGCGCCTGGCCGTGATCGAAGTCGCCGCAGACAGCGCCGCGTTCAGCTATCGGCTCGATCGCAACAAGCTGCGGCAAGCCCGATCGCGCGAAGGCCGGTATCTGTTGCGCACCAATCTCGTTGAGGAAGACCCGGCCAAGCTGTGGAACCATTATCTGCTGCTGGTCGCGGTCGAGGAGGCGTTCAAGAACCTCAAAGGCGATCTCGCGATCCGGCCGATCTTTCACCAGCTCGAGGCCCGCGTCGAGGCCCACGTCTTCATCGCCTTCCTGGCCTATTGCCTGCACGTCACGCTGGCGCGGCGCCTGCATGCGCTGGCGCCCGGACTGACGCCGCGCAGCGTGCTGGAGAAGTTTGCCGCCGTGCAGATGATCGACGTCCACCTGCCGACCACCGACGGCCGCGAGCTGGTGCTTACCCGCTATACCGAGCCCGAACCCGAGCTCAACCTGCTACTGACCAAACTCAAACTGGAGCTGCCCGCCCAACCACCCCCCAAAATCACCGCTGCGCCCGCGCCGCCGAGCCCGCTGTAGTGCCGACCTTCGGGGGT
>DASXLF010000614.1:0-12048 GCA_036496405.1 Steroidobacteraceae bacterium
CCAAATACGTGGCGCAGGCCGCAATTGTGACTTGCGCCGCCAGTTCCGGTCGCCGGCGACGCTAGAATCGCGGCCAACCGTCCCCATATCGGCCACCATGAACTGGATCGACTACCTGCTGATCGCTCTGATCGTGTTCTGCTGCATCGCTGGTCTTATGCGCGGGCTGCTGCGCGAGGCGATCTCGCTGGTGACCTGGATCGTGGCGGTCTGGATCGGCTGGAGCTATGCCGGGCTGGTCGAGCCGCATCTGGGCGGAGCGCTGGCGAACGAGAACGTGCGAACGTGGGTGGCGCGGGCCTTGGTGTTTCTGGCGGTGCTGTTGGTAGGCAATACGCTGGGACTGATCATCACGCATTTCGTGCGCCTGTCATTGTTCAATCGTCTGGACCGTGCCTTCGGTGCATTGTTCGGCTTGCTGCGCGGGCTGATCATGATTGGACTGTTTGTCATCCTGTGTCACGCCGTACGTCTGGACGGCGAGCAATGGTGGCGCGAGTCGTTGCTGATGCCTTATGCCGAGCGGGCAGCGAATGTGCTGCGAGGCATGGTCGGCGAGAGTAAAATACACACTGGAGATTCGATCACGGCAGCGCGCTAATGGCGCGAAGGAAGCAGGCGCAAATATGTGCGGCATCGTCGGCGTCGTCGGCACCAGCCCGGTCAATCAGCGCCTGTACGATGCGCTGACGGTGCTGCAGCACCGCGGGCAGGACGCCGCCGGCATCATGACAGCCTTCGAAGGGCGGCTGTGTTCGCGCAAGGGAGCCGGCCTCGTGCGCGATGTGTTCGAGCAACGACACATGCTGGAGCTGGCGGGTAATGCCGGCATCGGCCATGTACGCTATCCCACCGCTGGCTGCGACAGCGCCTCCGAGGCCCAGCCGTTCTACGTCAATGCGCCGTATGGCATCTGCCTGGCCCACAACGGCAACCTGACCAACGCCTCAGAACTCGCGGAAGTACTGATCCGCGAGGACCGCCGGCATTTGAATACCGAGTCCGATTCCGAGGTGCTGCTGAACGTATTCGCCTCCGAGCTGCAGCGCGTGGGTACCCCGCGCGTGACCCCGGCAGATATTTTCGCGGCCGCCAGCGCTGTCTACCGGCGCTGCCGCGGCGGCTACGCGGTGGTGGCGATGGTGATCGGCCACGGTGTGCTCGGTTTTCGCGATCCCAACGGCATCCGGCCGCTGGTGTTGGGGCAGCGCCGCACGCCCAAGGGCACCGAATACATGCTGGCATCGGAGAACGTGGCGCTGGATATGCTGTCGTTCGAGCTGGTGCGCGATGTGGCGCCCGGCGAGGCGGTATTCATCGACGAGCAGGGGCGGCTGCATTCCCAGCAATGCGTGGCGACCGTGCGCCATACCCCGTGCATCTTCGAGTATGTGTATTTTGCCCGGCCGGACTCGATCATCGACAACATATCGGTGTATCGCGCGCGCATGCGCATGGGCGAGAAACTGGCGGCCAAGATTCTGCGCGAACATCCCGACCACGATATCGATGTGGTCATTCCGATTCCGGATACCAGCCGCACCAGCGCACTGCAGATGGCGCAGATCCTGGGCATCAAATACCGCGAGGGCTTCAACAAGAATCGCTACATCGGCCGAACTTTCATCATGCCGGGGCAGGAGCAGCGGGAACGCCAGGTGCGGCGCAAGCTCAACGCCATCGATCTGGAATTTCGCGGCAAGAACGTGCTGCTGGTCGACGACTCGATCGTGCGCGGCACCACCTCGGCGCAGATCATCGATCTGGCGCGCGAGGCAGGCGCCAAGAAGGTCTACTTTGCATCCGCCGCGCCGCCGGTGCGTTTTCCGAACGTCTATGGCATCGACATGCCTGCCACCAGCGAACTGGTGGCGGCCGGCCGCAGCGTCGAGGAAGTGGGGCAGTTCATCGGTGCCGATTGGCTGGTCTACCAGGACCTCGAGGATCTGGTGGCCGCCTGCCAGCACGACAATGCCAACATCGTCGAGTTCGACACCTCGTGTTTCTCCGGCGAGTATGTCACCGGCGATGTGACCTTCGAGTACCTCGATCGGCTGCAGCGGGCGCGTTCGGATGAGGCGAGAAGCCGCCGACGGCTGGCACGCAGCGGACTCAAGGCCGTCGGCACACCCTGAATAGAACGCCCGCCCGTCCTGCAATTGTGTTGCAATCGAGGCTGGCGTCGGTCCATTAGAGACAGGCTTGGTGTATGCGGCTGTTGCTGGTCGAGGAAGATCCAAAAGTCCGGGCGTTGCTCCGGCATCATCTGAGCTGCAAATGGCCCGAGGTGCAGATCAGTTCGCATCCGCCGCTGCAGCGCGGGCCGTTGCCGCCGGAGTTTCTGGCGCAGGGCTATGATGCGGTACTGCTGTCGGCCGCCACCGAAGACGACGACGGCATCGCGGCCTTGCGGGAAATGAAGGCGCGTCCCGGGTTTGCACCGGTGATTTTCATGCTGGGCCGGGAAGATGCATCGCTGCGCGAGCGGGCCATGGAAGCCAAAGCCTTTGGCGTGATCGTCAAAAGCCGGATCGATCATGAGCGCTTCCTGGCCATGCTGGAGGCTGCCGGCCGCGAGCACCGGCGCCAGCTGGCCGACTGGCGCATTTCGCCCGAAGCCCAGGAATCACGCCGCTTTGGCGAGGCGCGCATTCCGGAGTACCGGCGCGCCCGCCTGCTGGCGCGCGGCTCGGTCTCGCAGCTGTACGTTGCCGAAAGCGAGAAGGCCGGCAACCTGGTCGTGCTCAAGGTCACGCCGTCGCGGCGCGATGAAAGCGGCATCGATCAGGTGTTCGCGCGCTTTCTTCAGGAATACGAGATCGCGCAGCGCGTGCGCCACCCGAACATCGTGCGCCTGTACGAGCTGGGGGTCGCCGACGACCACGCCTATCTGGCGATGGAATATTTCCAGCGCGGTGATCTGCGTCGGCGCATGCGCGGCGGCATCTCGCCGTCCGAAGCCCTGGGGTATGCCTCGCAGATCGCGCGCGCGCTCAGTGCGCTGCATACCGCCGGCATTCTGCATCGAGATCTGAAACCAGGAAACGTGATGCTGCGCATGGATGGGCAGCTGGCATTGATCGATTTCGGCCTGGCCAAGCATGAGGCCCTGGACTACGACATCACCGATACCGGCATGATCTTCGGCACGCCGCACTATATGAGTCCCGAGCAGGGCCATGGCCAGGATCTGGACCCGCGCAGCGATCTGTACAGTCTCGGCGTCATGCTGTTCGAGATGCTCACCGGCCACAAGCCGTACACGGCCGACAATCCGATGGCGATCATCTACATGCACCGCAACACGCCGACCCCGCCGCTGCCCGAGCCGCTGGCAGATCTGCAGCCAGTGCTGGACCGGCTGCTGGGCAAACAGGCCAACGAGCGCTTCAAGAACGCGGCTGAGTCCATGCGGGCCATCGACGCCGCACGCACCGCCTGGCTCACCAAGGGGGCCATGGCTTGAGCATACTGGCTGCGCCGAGCAGTCCCGCCTGGGTCGAGGCCGCCTGCGCCGGCTGGCGGGAGTTACTGGTCGATCACGCCAATTGCGAGAAAAAGGCCGCCTCGAGTGCCCTGGCACTGATCTTTGCCTATCCCGAGGACCTAGCGCTGACGCGCGCATTATCGCGATTGGCACGCGAGGAGCTGCGCCATTTCGAACAGGTCTCGCAATTCATGCAGCGCCTGGAAGTGCCGTTCCAGCGCCAGAAGCCGGGCCGGTATGCGGCCGGGCTGCGCGCCGCACTGCGCTCGCATGAACCGGCACGCAAGCTCGATCTGCTGCTGTGTGGCGCGCTGATTGAAGCGCGCTCGTGCGAGCGCTTTGCGCTACTGGCGCCGCGGCTGGCCGATCCGCTGGGCGCGTTCTACGCCACCCTGCAGCGCTGTGAGGCACGCCACTTCGAGCTGTATCTGCGCCTGGCTCGCGCGGTTGATGGTGGCGAAAGACTGTGGCAGTGCCGTCTGGCGCAGCTCGCGGCGGTGGAAGCGCAGTTGGCTACGGCGCCGGATGAATTACTGCGCTTTCATTCCGGGCCACTGGCCGCGGCAGCTCTTCCAGCCTGAAGCCATCGCGTTGCCACGACAGGCAGCTGCCGGCGACGTGCCATGAGCCCAGCACGATCCGCCGTGCCGGCATCCCGTCGAGCTGGAATTCGTGTACCGCCGGCCGATGCGTATGGCCATGGATCAGCAGTTGCACGCCGCAGGCACGCATGGCCGCAAGCACGGCGTTGGGCTCAACGTCCATGATTTCACGTGCCGTCGCCTCGGTGTGACGGCGGCTGCCATCGCGCGCCTGTTGCGCGAGGCTGCGTCGCAGGTTCAGGGGCAGGCGCAGGAAGCGCCGCTGCCACCGCGGCGCCCGCACCAGCCCGCGCAGCAACTGGTAGGGACGGTCGGCAGTGCACAGCGCATCGCCATGCGTCAGCAGCGCGCTCTGCCCGTAGAGGTCGATGACGACCGGGTCGGCGAGCAGGCGCGTGCCGGTGCGCTGCTCAAATCCGGTTTGCAGCAGGAAGTCGCGATTGCCGTGCATTACGTAGCAGGGCACACCGCGTAGCGAGAGTGCGCGCAGCGCCTCGCAGATGCCGGCGCGATGTGCATCCTCGTCATCATCGCCGACCCAGGACTCGAACAGATCGCCAAGAATGTACAGCGCCTCGGCGCCCGCGGCCCGGGTTTCCAGGAACTCAATGAACTGCGCGCCGGCAGCGGGCTCGAGCGCATCCAGATGCAAATCGGAGACGAACAGCGTAGTCAAGGCGTATCGCTCGACCGTTGGGATTTAGGCTACATTGTACGGCAATGGCCAGTAGCTTCGTCGTCACGCGCTTTGCGCCCAGTCCCAGCGGTGAGTTGCACCTGGGCAATGCGCGCACGGCGTTGTTCAATTTTCTGCTGGCCCGAGCCCATCGGGGCCGTTTCCTGCTGCGCATCGAAGACACCGACAGCGAGCGCACGCAGGAGCGATTTGTCGAAGCGCTGTGCGCGGATCTATCGTGGCTGGGTCTGCACTGGGATGAAGCTCCAGTCCGGCAGTCGCAGCGCGCCGATGTATACGCGCGTTATTTCCAGCAGCTGGAGCGGGCGCAGCGCGTGTACGCCTGCTTCTGCACGCCGTTGGAACTGGATCTGTCGCGGCGCAGCCAACTGGCTTCCGGACGGCCGCCGCGCTATGCGGGAACCTGCCGCGAACTCAGCGCCGCGGAAATCCTGGTGCGCCAGGCACGCGGGCTGCGGCCCAGTTTGCGCTTTCGCGTACCACTCGGACAGCGCCTCGAGTACCAGGACCTGGTACACGGCCCGCAAAGCTTCCTGTCCGATGACATCGGCGATTTCATCGTGCGCCGCGAGGATGGCACGGCGGCCTTTTTCTTCAGCAACGCCATCGACGATGCCTTGATGCACGTCAGCCACGTGCTGCGTGGCGAGGACCATCTGTCCAATACGCCGCGCCAGCGGCTGCTGCTGGAGGCGCTGGGTCTGCCGGTGCCGCTGTATGGCCATGTGTCGCTGCTGGTCGGCGCCGACGGCACGCCGCTGTCCAAGCGGCATGGCGCCACCAGCGTGCGCGAACTGCGCCAGGAAGGTTATGCCGCCAGTGCCATCGACAATCACCTGTACCGCCTCGGCCATTCCACGTCCTTGAATCAATTTCTCACGCTCGAACAGATGGCGCAGGGCTTCGAGCTTGCGCACCTGCAGCGCGCGCCGGCACAGTTCGACAGCACGCAGTTGCGTCACTGGCAGCGCGAGTGGGTGCACGCGCTCACCCCCGGGCAGGCACGCGAGTGGCTCGCGCCGCTGTTGCCCGCGGGCCTGGATCAGTCGCGAACGCTCGCCTTCATCACGGCAGTACTGCCCAATGTAGTGCTGGCGGAAGATGCGCGCCTGTGGCAGCAGATCATCTTCGGCGACGGATTATCGTTCGAAGAGCCGGCCCTGCGCGCGGCTCAGGAGGCCGGCCCGGAGTTCTTCTCCGCCGCCGCCGGCGCCGTGCGCGAGAGCGCGGACCTGGCCGCATTGCGCGGCGCCACCGGCCGCAAGGGCGCCGCGTTCTTCATGCCCTTGCGTGCCGCGCTGACCGGGCGGCTGCACGGTCCGGAACTCGCCCCGTTGCTGGCGGCCATGCCGGCCGAGCGCGTGCGCGAGCGCCTGCTGCAGTTCGCGCGCGTGCATCCGTAAGCCGTGCTGCAGATTCATAACAGCCTGAGCGGACGCAAAGAGGAGTTTCGGCCCATCCATCCCGGCCGCGTGGGACTGTACGTCTGCGGCGTGACCGTGTACGACCACATTCACGTCGGACATGCGCGTTGCTACGTGGCGTTCGATGTGATTCAGCGCTGGCTGCGCTACCGCGGCTTCGACGTGAACTACGTCCGCAATATCACCGACATCGATGACAAGATCATCCGCCGTGCGGCCGAAAACGGTGAGCCGGTGGAAGCGCTCACCACCCGCTTCATTCAGGCCATGCACGAGGATTTCGCGACGCTGGCGATCGAGCTACCGAACCATGAGCCGCGCGCCACCGCACACGTGCCCGGTATCGTCGCCATGATCGAGCGGTTGATCGCGCGTGGCTTCGCCTACGTGAGCCCGCACGGCGATGTGTTGTACGCGGTGGCCAAATTTCGCGAGTACGGACGGCTGTCGGGCGAGCGGCTCGCCGACCAGCGCGCCGGTGCCCGGGTCGAGGTGGACGGCAGAAAGCGCGAACCCGAGGACTTCGTGCTGTGGAAGGCCGCCAAGGCGAATGAGCCCAGTTGGCCTTCGCCGTGGGGACCGGGTCGTCCCGGCTGGCACATCGAGTGCTCGGCGATGGCCATGTCATTGCTGGGTACGCATTTCGATCTGCACGGCGGCGGCATGGATCTGAAGTTTCCGCATCATGAAAATGAGATCGCGCAGTCGTGCGCGGCCAACGACGGCAAGTTCGTCAACGTCTGGATCCATAACGGCTTCGTCAATATCGACGATGAAAAGATGTCCAAATCGCTCGGCAACTTCTTCAGCGTACGTGGACTGTTGCCGCACCTGCGGCATCCCGAGGTGCTGCGGGCATTCCTGCTGTCCAGCCACTACCGCGGCCCGATCCAGTACAGCGCCGTGCAGCTCGAGCAGGCTGATGCGGCCCTGACCCGGCTGTACACCGCGTTGCGCGGTCAGCAGCCGGCGGCGGCAGCGGCGTGCGGCGAGCACCGGGAGCGTTTCGAGGCGGCACTGGACGATGACTTCAATACCCCGGAGGCTCTCGCAGTGCTGCAGGGGATGGCCCGCGAGCTCAACGCTGCGCGCGCACAGGGGCAGCAGACACTGGCCGCATCACTGGCGTTTGAGCTGCCACGTCTGGGGCGGGTGCTGGGTTTGTTGAGCGTCGCCCCGGAACAGTGGTTCAAGCTCAGCTCGCCGACACCACTCACGAGCGCCGGTACCGCAACGTCGAGCGGCGAATTCGATGAGCGGCAGATCGAGGAGTTGATCGCCGCCCGCCTGGCGGCGCGGCTGGCGCGCGATTTCGCGGCCGCAGACCGTATTCGCCAGCAGCTGGCGGACGCCGGCGTGGCGCTCGAGGATCAGCCGGATGGCCGCACCCTGTGGAAGCGGGCTTGAATGACGCCGTCATAGGCCGCGAGAGTCTGCCCGGCGACGGCTTCAATATTGTAGGCACTGAGGTCATGACGAACGTGCGGCGTGCGCGCCTGATAGTGGTGTCGTAATCGCGCTGCCAGGGCGTCCACATCGCCCACGGGCACCAGATCCCCGCCGTAACGCCCCAGCAGTTCCGACGGGCCGTCGGTGGCGCTGGCGACCACCGGTACGCCGGCATCCAGCGCCTCCAGTACCACCCGTCCCAACGGTTCGCGGCGCGAGGGGCACACGAACAGATCAAAGGCCTGGTAGTAGTCCTTCACGTCGGCGCGAAATCCCGTCAGGCTCACCCCCGGGCCGGCCATGCGCGTCAGGCGGCTGCGCTCGCGCCCATCGCCGATAATGGCCAGGTGCGCGGCCGGCAGCGCCGCCCGTTCGAACGCGGCCATCAACAGGTCGAAGCCCTTGCTGCGAGCCAGGCGGCCCACGGCACCGATGAGAAACTGCTGCGGCTCCGATACGCCCAGCTCGGCGCGCCGTGTAGTGACTTCCTCGGGATGCAGCCGCCGCGCCGGAATCATCGATTCATTGATGGAGAAGATCAGGCCGGCATAGTCGCGCGGGATATCGCGTTGCTGCCAGGCGGCGATGCAGATCAGACCATCCATGGCGGCGAAATGCGGCCCGTTGACCGTCAGGTGCAAAGTGGCAATGGTGGCCGCCGGAGGCGCAATGCCGGCCAGCAGTCGCGTCGAGCGCCGCAGGTGCGCATGTACCACGTCCGGTGTGAATCGTGTGAGCGCGGCGCGCACCGCCGCGAGCGGCCACCAACGGCCAACTTCTACCACCTGAACGGCTGGGTCGAGCCGATCGCGTATGCTCGCCCCGCCCGCGCCGCGGTGATCGCGCCGGATGATCAGCAGCACGGCATGCTCGCTGACGTGGGCATTGCACATCTCGGCCGTGGCGCGCTCGGTGCCGGCGAAGCCGCGCGAGAGCAGCATGTGAGCAATGCGCATATCACTATGATAGCGGCATTCAATGCGGTATTTTTCGCAGCGCCCAGACCGGACACGAAAGGAGAGCAACGCGATCGCGCCAGACACGCCCTTGCAGGTTCGCCTCATCGGCAAGTCCAATGGTGTGGGGTTGTCGCGTGATTTCGACCTGCTCGCCGCGGCCTTGCGGGCCTGTGGATGCCAGGTCACCTCGTATGGCTGTGAGCGACGGGATCGCAAGCGCCGGCGCGGACTGCTGACGCGGCTGCTGGCGCGCGGCCGCCGTTTGCGGTACAGGCGGCGCGCAGTCGCAACCGGCGCCGGCTACGACCTGAATCTCATGCTCGAGCACGTATGGCCACAGTTTCTGCACGAAGCAGCGCGCAATGTGTTGGTGCCCAATCCGGAATGGTTCGACCGTCGCGACCTGGCATTTCTGGATGCTGCTGACGGCGTGTGGGCCAAGACGTCGCTGGCCGAGCGGCTGTTTGCGGCCCGCGGTTGCCGCACCACGCGCATCGGCTTCGACAGCATCGATCGCTACCAGCCGGCAATCGCGCGCCAGGCGCAGTTTCTGCATCTGGCCGGCCGCAGCCCGCTCAAGGGCACCGCACGGCTTCTGGCACTGTGGCATCGACACCCCGAGTGGCCGGTGCTCACGATCGTGCAGGACCTCGAGCCGGAGGCGCAGCAACGCAAGGGCACGCACAACATCGTGTGGCGTGGCTTTCTGCCGGATGAGGAGCTGCGTACTTTGCAGAATGCGCATCGCTTTCAGCTCTGCACGTCGGAGGCGGAGGGCTGGGGCCACTACATCGCGGAAGCCATGAGCGTGGCTGCCGTGACGCTCACTTGTGACGGGCCGCCGATGAACGAGCTGGTGAGTCCCGAGCGCGGTGTGCTGATCGGCTCGCACGCCGGCGCGCGCCACAATCTCGCCACGCTGTGCCAATTCGACGAACCGGCGCTGGAGGCTCAGATCGCCCGGGTGCTGGCGATGGCTGCGTCGCAATGGGACGACATTGGCGCTGCGGCGCGCCGCTGGTTCCTCGACAACAAACAAGGTTTCATCGCCCGCGTGCAGCGCGCGCTCGAGCAGCTGGACCCATGAACGCCCATACACCATTGCCGATCAGTCTTCTGGTGCTGACCTACAACGAGGCCGCCAATATCGGGCGTTGCCTCGACAGCGTGCCGTTTGCACAGGAAAAATTGGTCATCGACTGCGGCAGTACTGACGCCACGGCCGAAATTGCGCTCGCTCATGGGGCGCGCGTGATGCAGCAGCCGTGGCTGGGCTTCGGGCTGCAGCGGCGTGCAGCCACCGCGCTCGCGCAAAATCCCTGGATTTTGTTTCTGGATGCCGACGAATGGTTGTCGGATGAACTCGCCCGCGAGCTGCAGCAGCGCCTGCCTGAGTTGTTGAACTCGGCTTACGCGGGGGCGTTTCTGCGACGCGCGGCCTGGTTCATGGGTGCGCGAATGCGCTGGTATAAGCCCCTGGCACGCGAGCGCATCGAGCGCATTTATCATCGTGATCGCGCGCAATGGACCGATGCGACCGTGCACGAGGCGCTGCGCTTCAATGGGCCGGCGATCGAGCTGCGCGCGCCGTTGCTGCACGCCTATAGCCCGACTGTGGCGCAGCGCGTGCTCAAGGATGTGGCCTACGCTGAATTGCGCGCGCGTGAATGGCATGCGCGCGGTCGGCGCGCCACGCTGTGGAGTGTGCCGCTGGTATTCATGGCAAGCTTTCTTAAGGACTATCTGCTGCGTCTGGGGGCGCTGGACGGCGGCCGCGGCTTCGTTGCCGCGCAGCTCGCCGCCAGCTATGCGGTGTATAAGCGCCTGCGCCGCTATGAGATGAAAGTGCATCCGGAATCGATCGAACTGGCACGCGCCGCGCTCGAACGTCACGGGCTCGAGCGCGCCAAAAGCCGGCTATAATTTGGCCGACTATGCGGCAAGTGACCAAATTGTGAGGGGCAGGGGTCGCGGCCGCCGCGCCATTGCCGGCTTGGCAGGCGCCGCCGGCATCATGTTCTGCTTCATTGGACGTACCGCTTCGGCCAGTGGCGCCAGTCCCTATCTGCCGCTGAATCTGTCGCCGGAAATCGAACGCCAGGTAGAGCGCGTGCTGGTGTTGGGCGGGCATCCGGTCATGACGCGGCCGGTGCCGATCGCAACCGTGCTCGAGGCGCTGCCCCAGGCTTGCAAGCGCGACGCCAAGTTGTGCCGGCAGGTGCGGCGATATCTGGATCGCTACTTCGGCCAATCGGGCGTGACCGAGGCCAGCGCCGAAGTCGCCGGCGCCACACACTCCACCACCACCATGCCCAACCAGCGCGGCGAACGCCTGGATTCACCGTTCGATGCCTCGGCGGTGGCCTTTTACCGGCCCGCTGATCACCTGCTGCTCACCGCCGGCGCCGTCGCTTATGGCGGAACCTCGGGGCGCGTGATCCCCGATGGCACCATGCTGAGTGCCGGCAATGAGTACCTGCAGGTCGACGCGGGCTACCGCGATCAATGGCTATCGCCAATGACGGACAGCAGCATGCTGATCAGTACCGAGGCACCGACCATGCCGTCTCTCACCGTGTCCAATCAGCAGCCCATCGGCCTGCTGGGTCTGCAATATCAGTTTTTCATCGCTCGCATGAGCTTTTCCGACCACATACTTTGGAATGGCGTGGATACGGCAGGGCACCCGCGCCTGGCCGGTGGGCACTTTGGGATCGAGCCAGTCGACGGCTGGACGATATCGGGCAATGGCACCTGGCAGTTCGGTGGCGGCGCCCGACCGGGATCGGTGACGCAGTTCTTCGATCACTTGTTTCAGTCCACCAATTTTAATGAGGGCGGCGCCACTCCCAACCTCAATGCCCGCTTCAGCAATCGCGCCGTGTCGATCACCAGTGCCTACACCTTTCAGGCGCGATCGCCGTTCGAGGCGTATGTGGAGTATGCCGGCAGGGACAGCCTTCACGGCGCGGGCTATCGCTTCCGCGAAACCGATCTGTCGCTGGGACTGCATTTCCCGGAGTTTCTGGGCCGCTTCGACCTGACCATCGAAGCGTCCGAGTGGCAGAACGCCTGGTACACCGACTACGTCTGGCTGGACGGCATGACCGTGGACGGCTATGTCACCGGCAATTGGGGCGCGGACTGGCGTACGTTCAAGAATGACGTGGGCGCACAGTCGGAGATGATATCGCTGGGCTGGCCGCTGCAATCGGGCGATGCGCTGTATATGCGCCTGCGCACCTTGCAGAATCAGGAGTATGAAGGCGAGGCGTACGCGCGCGCGGCCATGTGGACGCTGGAATATTCGCAGCCGCGCAATGGCTACACCCGTGGTCTGACGCTCGATACCGGGCGCGACTCGTTCGGCGGCAACTTTGCGCGGCTGGCAGCGTTCGTACGCTTTGACGGCGGCAATGCGTATGCGGGC
>DASXLF010000615.1:0-1662 GCA_036496405.1 Steroidobacteraceae bacterium
GTGTTCTCGCGATCGAGGAAGTAGAGCAGGCCGGCAATGAAGACCGTGTTCATCAACACCAGCACCAAAAACTGCGTCGGCAGAGCGCCGATCAACTTGTTCGCCGTCTCGGTGACGCCGGCGACAATGCCGCGATCGCCCTCAGTCATCCGGCACAGACGCGGTTTCTATGAGGTAGAACCGCGAGCCGTCGTCGCACGCCTTCCCCACACCATCACGCCATTGGATCACACGCTGATGCACCGGCTGGTCAAGCCAGCAGTCCCAAACCTGCATCCCAGCGCCCATCTGACGCACGAAGATGGCTGCGTGCGATGAGCCGTCCGTGTGATTGCCGTAGCGGCCATTCGCATCGAACGTGGCGACTGCGGTGCCCGATGCGACATCCGTGGTCGCCACCGGGTCGCCGCGATGCCAATACGAGGTGTGCGGCACGTTCGCCGCCGCGCGCACGAAGGCAACGCACTGGCCCATGTCACGGCCCACGTATGACTCGGGATGCGCAGCCACGAACGGCATCACGACACCGGCCCCGCAATCGCCCGGTTCGGCTCCATCTGCCGCCCGCCGCCCTGCTCCAGCCCGTCCGTGATCGCTGCCAAGAGTCTGCTCAGCGCCGCCTCGTTCTCGACGCACCCAGCCTGCCAGGCCAGAGCCATGGCCGCAGACATGTGTGTCCAGTAGTCGTAATCCCCCGCGCTAGGCACCGGCACTTCCGTCGCGCAGTCGTCCGGCGTCGTGCCCCACGCCACCGCGTTCGGCGGCCAAGCCTCAGACCACGAGCCAAACGCAGGAGCACCAGCTTGCGGCACCACCTGCGCCTGGTAGTTGGTCGGATACTCGCAGCTCCACCCCGATTGCCCGTCACACCGCGCGATCGTCTGCTGGCACTGCCAATGCACGATCTCTGGCCACGTGCTGTCGGGGTGCAGTAGTGCCAACCAACTCCAGCCACCGTGGCACAGATCCTCCTGATAAGGTTGTATGAGCACGCTGCCACGCCCGTCGCCGGCGTCCTGAAAGCCTTCTGACACGAGGTGGAGTGCGGCACGTTCAGGGTTGGTGTTGCCGACCGTTTCAGGTTTGACGTAGACGTCCGCCCACTGGTCGATCGCTTTAACAAACGTGCTGCGTGGCAACAGCCATGATGGCGGATTATCCGGCGAAACCTTCGCTGCCTGCGCCAGCGTTCGCCCGCTCCATCCCGCAGCACGCGGCTGCGCCAAGCCATAGCTGCGCACCGGCGCGGAGGGGTTCTCCATCACGATAAACGCCGCCTGCCGCTGGAGGTTCTCAAGATGGTAGGGGTCACCGGTCAGCAGGAACGGCAGGTAGCTGCACGCGGGCATGTGCGCGCTGTCCAGCGTTATGCCAGAGCCAGGCGCATACGTGCCGTCGAGGATGTCGGCGTTGCAGTCGGTGAGCGTGTTGCCCCAGTAGTCGAGGATGGTCGCGGCGCCGTATGCCGGTACAGCCGTTCCCAACACCTCGAATGCGCTGGTCACCGTGCCATCGGCACCGATCGTCAGATCCACCGGCACGCGATATTGCTGCCGGTTGGCATCCACGAGGTAATTCCATGTCGGCGGGCTGCCGTTCGGGGACAGGACTCTCCCTGGAGGCCCAGTCACCGTGGCGTTCACATAGCTGGACCCCGACGAG
>DASXLF010000616.1:0-1574 GCA_036496405.1 Steroidobacteraceae bacterium
ATGGTTCGCGCGTGCCGCCTGTGAAGGGAACGACCAGCACATTCATGAAGAAGGCATCGGTCAGCAGCAGGCACATTCCCGCGGCCACCAGGACTTGCGCCGCAGTCGCGGGCCAGCCGAGCAGTTCTACCGGAGCCACCATGCGCAGGAGCGCAATTGCCAGCACCGTCACTGCACCGGCGCAGAGCACCACCCACACCTTCACCGCACGCAACTGCTCCATCGCCGCATCGAAGTGCGGCGGACACCCGTGCACGATGCGCCACGCCCAGTTCCCGTGCTGGTTGCCCGACGAAACAAACGCCGTCCGCAACCCGGCAATCACCCAGAAAGGCACGATCCCGATCGCCACCCGAATACCATCGGCCGAAACGCCGGCGTGCAGATGCTGCCCCTCCATCGAGAACCGCAGCACCATCGCCATCACCACCGAGAGCCCCACGCCGCCGTAGAGCACCAGGTAGATCCGGTAGCGAGGCACGCGCAGGAGCGTCTGGCCGATGAAATGGAATACCGCCCGCCGCACCGGGGGCCGCACCAGCGTGGCATGCAACAGCCCGTGCAGCGGTATCGCCATCGGGTTGCGCGCCGACCGCGCCCCGGCTCCCTCCACCAGTGCGCGCACGCGGCGCCGGTACGCCAGGGGATACGCTGCCAGCGCGATCGCTCCCGCCGCCAGCGTGGCGGCCCCGCCGATCTTCGCCAGTTGGGCAAACACCGGCAATGCCGCCGGCCCCTCCAGAACACGCTGGTACATCCCCAGGAACCAGAACGGCGGAAACCATCGCACTCCTCCGCCGCCCGACTGCAACAAGCCCGGCGTCACCCCCGATATCACAGGAAAGAGCAGCATCAGTACCAGCAGCGCCGTCACCGCGAGCCCCTGCACGGCCAGCGAGATGCGCCGGAACATCCGTTCTCCCAGCACCGACAGCAGCACACTTTGCACGGCAAGAATGAATGCGGAAGAGAACAGCCCGCCGGCTGCCACGGCCACCACGTTTCCCGCCACAAATCGCAACAGGTTGGGAGGGTCGGTGGCCATGGGCAACACCACGGGAGCGAGAACGTTGGCGTCAAACAGAAACCCGAGCACGAACACCGCGATGGCCGCCACCCGCGCCACAAATACTTTGCGCCCCGCCACGGGGAGAGTGCCCAGCACAAACACATCCAGCAGGTCAGGAAAGAAGAGATCCCACTCGAAGACCGTGATGATGCCCATCGCCACAAACGAATACATCACGAAAAAGAAGTGATGATTCACCTGCGCCCAGTACGGCGGCGGTCCGGCAGGCCGTTGGCCCGGAGGCCATCCTATGAATGGGTGGTACACAGGCCACAGGTAGATCGCGACCATGAAGGGCGGCAACCCCGTAGCCACGGCGAGGAGGACCAGCCGCGACTTGGCGTCCCCGTGCGGCGACGCCGTCTCGTGATTGAAAAACCGCTCCAGGAAATGACGCACCAGGTGCGCCGTCTGGCTGCGCTCCGGGGCCCGCACCGGGCCCAGCGCCGCTTGCGCGTTCAGCGACAGTGCGTCCGGACCCGACATGGTGAGGAGTCTCTGGAAT
>DASXLF010000617.1:0-2093 GCA_036496405.1 Steroidobacteraceae bacterium
CAAGTCGATGGCCGTGGCCCACCACAGGTCCCGCGCGCGCGGCACGGCGAGTTCCTCGCTGCGGGAACCTTCTGCCCCTTCGTCACAGCTGGCCAGCAAGCCAATGCGCTCGGCTTCGGCCAGCGCGTCGGGGGTGCGGTCCAGGCGCAACAAGCGTTGAATGAGCTGACAAGACAACATCAGCGCCAAGCGCGGCGGGTAAGCGGCCGCGACGTCTCGCAGGCGCGCAATGGACACCAATTCATCGTCGCGTCCACTCCATAGCTGCAAGGCGGCATCGAAGCCGCAGGCCAGCAGATCCAGCGTCGAAGTATTGCGCGCGGTGCGCATGCCGAAGGCCAGCAGTTCGCGAGCTTGCTCAGTCTCGCCCATCTCAGTGGCGCAATGCGCACCGACCAGCGCCATGGTGCCGCAGAGCACGGCGTTCTCTCCGAGACGCTGGCGCGCCTCGGCCAAGCCACTGCTCAACTCGTCCAGAGCGTGCTGGTAGTCGCCCTCATAAGTCATGATCACGGCATGGATCAGGCTGATCCAGCCGACCATGTCAGCGCCATCGATCCCCAGCAGCACGGGCTGTGCTGCTCGCATCGTCTTCCATGCCTGCTCGAACTGGAAGTAGAAGGCCTGGCACAGGCTGAGAATGCAGCCGATGGAGCCCACCCCGTAGGCGCTGCCGGCCGGATGCTCGATTCGCCATGCGTCCACGCCGTGCTGCGCGTCGTCCAGACGATCGGCAAAGTAGTCGATGCAGATGCGCAGATGCTGGATACGCTGACCCAGTTCTGGTGGGAACACCTCGCCCGGAGCACGGCTGGCGAACTGTTCGACCAGCAAACGGTGATTTTGGAGGCTGCTCTCGAAGCGCCGTTGGAAGACAAGGGCCCATACATACCAGTATTGCGATTCCCAGCCGATGGGCGTGCGCGTGCTACGCAATAGATCCACCCAGGCAACGAACTGCTGGATGTCGCCGTTCTCGCGAACGAATACGTGGGCGCTGCGCTCCATCAGGCGGGCAGCCGTGGTCAGTTCGTCAGCGGCCAGGGCGTAGGCAATTGCGTCGTGCCACTCGGCGGCTTGTTCGCACCACTCGCTCGCTCGGACGAGCACCTGCTTGCGGCGCGCCGAACTTAACTGCAAGGCGGCTTCGCCAGCCAGATACTCACGAAACAGGCTGTGCAAGCGGTAGCGTTTGCGGTTGCGGTCCAGCGGTACGACGAATGCGTTTCTCTTGAGGAGGAAATCGAGGCGATCCCGCGCGTCGTCGGTGCCCATGACATAGCGGCACATGGCCACCCCGAATGTGCGCAACAACGACAGACACATCAGGAAGTCGCGCAGCTCGGGTGAAAAGCGCACCAGCACTTGGCGATTGAGCAAGGCGGATATGTCTTCGTCCGAGCCCGAGAAGGCGTCCAGCGCCGCCAAGGGCCGCTCCGAGGCCGACAGGACGATCTGAGCCATGCGGA
Organism: Steroidobacteraceae bacterium; assembly: GCA_036496405.1. Taxonomy (GTDB): domain Bacteria; phylum Pseudomonadota; class Gammaproteobacteria; order Steroidobacterales; family Steroidobacteraceae; genus FEN-1191. Next base: position 1,470 of record DASXLF010000617.1, read on the forward strand.
CCGCGGCCGGCCACCCTTCCGTACGGAGTTGCACGGCATTCACGCCGGCACTTCCCAAGTCGCGCCCGAGGTCCACCCCCAGCAGGTCACCGGTCTCCCTGGCATCCAGGCTCAATTCGCCGAAGCCGATCTGCCGGACGATTCCTTCCAGCTTCGCGCGCGCCGCATTGAAGGGGATCTCACTCGTGCTAGACCAGATGAAGTTCACCGTCGCGGGCGTGCGAAAAACCAGCGCGTTGAGCATCTGCCCCAAGGTTTCGTCCGTGCAGCTGTTGAGGTTGTCGATGAAAACCGTGACCTCTCCGGGCAGAGTCGACAACACGTTGACGACGACATCGATACGGCGCTCGATCGGCTCATCGCCGCGCATCAGCGCCTGCGTCGGATCGACGACGCTGCGCTCGGCGGCCAGGCCATCCAGCAGCGCAGCGAGAACACGGTCAACGTTGACATCGCGCTCGTCGAGGCCTATCCAATGAGCGTCGTGCCCAGCCTCGCGCAGGTGCGCGTAGAGCTGGACCATCAGCACGGTCTTGCCGTAACCGATGGGTGCGACCACGTTGATCACCTTGGGCCGCTTGGGTTGTGTCAGCAGTTCGGCGCACACGCGGGTGCGCACCGGTT